>JAGBFZ010000230.1 GCA_018110855.1 Oscillospiraceae bacterium | reverse complement strand
CATAAATATCCTTTTCCTTGTGTATTTCATCGCCGCCTCGGGAACAGTTCTCGGGGAATACGGCAAATTCGTCTCGGAACGGTATTTCCCCGAGGCAGGCTCCGCAGTCTGCATTATTATGCTGGGGCTTGTCTGCATTTACATCTCCCACACGGGAGCGGAAACGGTATGCAGAATGAGCACGGTTCTGCTGTTTATGCTTGTGCTGACCTCGGCGGTGTTCCTTTTCGGGGCGTGGAGAGATATCTGCGGTTTTGACTTCTCCTCTGTGACGGTCCCGAAGCTTTCTTTATCAAGAGGCTTCGGAGGAATATTCCCCATGGGTGCCGCAGGCTGTGCCTGTCTCTGCGTGATGAACTGGGGACTGGGAAACCGAACCCGCTGCGGTGCATACGGTGGAATCGCCGCAATGCTCGCAGCTGCGTCAGGGATAACGGCGGCGGTGTGGTTTACTCTGGGAGACTATGTTCATTCCTCGGAATATCCCCTCACCGACAGCGTTATCTATGCCGCAAGAGAGGGGACATTCCGCAATGACGGACTGTTTTTCTCCCTGTGGACGGTGATCGCCGCAGCGGTCATATCCCTCCTTGCCGCCTGCGGAGGTCATGCTCTTAAATGCGCTGTTCCGAAAATAAAGTGGGAGGGCATCATAAGCGGGCTGGGAGCGGTATTGTGCGCATTATGGGGAATGTATTCCGAGGTTTCATTCTGCAAAATATTGTTTGAAAATCCCGTTCCTTCGCTGATACTCATATTTGCAGTCCCCATTATACTTCTGATATTCGGGAAAGGAAAAAGCAGATGAAAAGAATTTTATTGACCTCGCTCATAGTAATAAGCTGTCTCTTGCTTGCCGCCTGCACAGCTGTGCAGGTGAATGAAAGAATGTTCGTGGGGCTTATGGGCATTGAAGAGGACAACGGACTTTATTATCTTACATTGCAGGCATACAGCACCGCCGATACGGATAAGGACGCTCCCGTTCCCGAATACAGTGTATATTCGGGAACGGGACGGAGCTTTTACGAGGCTGCGGAGATGATAATGCGGGAAAGCGGCAGGGAGCTTTTTTTCGGTCACTGCGAGACTGTATTTGCGGATGGGGATATCATAAGGGACAAGGATAAGCTCAGAATGTTCGCAGGGGAGCGGATATCCGTGGGCTGTCCCGTTATATATTCGGAAAAGCCCTCGGAGGAGGTTGACAGGCGGGACGAAAATGATGAGCTTATGGGTGCGGACGTAATATTATCGGCACTTGACAGATATGCCGCAGAGGGGCTTTACCGAAAGGTCACTCTCCGTGACATCTCCGCCGCCGCAGAAACGGGCAATACCATTCTTCTGCCATATTCCGAAAAGGCTATAGCAGGCTCGGCGGCGGTGGAAAGAAATGGGCAGGCTTCGCTTCTTGGACTATCTGAAACGGCGGCTCTGAATCTGCTTCTGGGAGAAAAGGGTGTAAGAATGAGTATTCTCGGAGGGAGCATGAGCGTGAGCGCAGAGGACGTGAGCGTTTATTTCATGCAGGGAGAAGGCGTTGGGGAATACAGCTTATCCATAAGGGCAAAGGGAGTTCTTGACGAGACGGGAGACTCTGATGTGCTTTCGGAATACAGGCATGAAGCGGAAAATATCATCTCACGCTCCGCTGAAGAGATATGCCGCAGAGCATGGGAGGAGGGTTTTCTTTCCGTTGTAATGCCGAAGGAATATTCACTTTCGGAGGGGTATGAGAATGTTTCCTTTTCGGCTCAGACGGAAATAGAGCTTACCTCGGAAAATATTTCTTGACGAAAAACAAATGAAAAACATGCCTGATTGGGATAAAATCCCCGTTCAGGCATATTTTATTTAAAAAACTTGCCGAATTGTATTGAAATATTCAATCAAATATGATATAATATAGTAAATTTGACTATTCATTCGGACAGACTCGAAGGATATCAATTTGCAATTTACATAACGAAAGGAAATTTTTCTGATGAAAAAGCTTATGCTTGGAAACGAGGCGTTTGCAAGAGGTCTTTACGAGGCGGGCGTAACTGTGGTATCAAGCTACCCCGGAACCCCCTCCACCGAGATCACCGAATACGCCGCTAAATACGATGATATCTATGCGGAGTGGGCGCCAAACGAAAGGGTCGCCGCTGAGACTG
>JAGBFZ010000229.1 GCA_018110855.1 Oscillospiraceae bacterium | reverse complement strand
ACAAAACGGCAGCTTTTGTCCGTTATCCTTGAAAGAACGCACAGCCGCTGATATTCATATTCTCTTGAAATGCTTTCCACACGAGCAAGGGTGATATCCTTTGCAGGGAAAACATATGCAGCCGTTTCGCCCTGCATTTCGTTTATATCGTCGCATATGCGCTTTGCTCCTGCCTCGTCGTCTGCGATAATGAGCAGGGGAGCAGTGTTTTCGCACACATACTCTTCCACAAGCATTGCAAGCTGAGACTTGTGCACGGAAGAAAGTCCCGACACCGCAAGGGGGGAATAGCCTCTTTTTAGGGTATCGCAAATATCCTTTATGTCCGTCCCCATGCCGAGAACATTCTGCATTTTTGAGAAAAGGGAGTTTTTACAGTTCATTTTTCTGCCCGTCTTTCTATCAGTTAAAGAGATTCATCGCCTTGTCCGTTTCGCCCTTTACAATAAGCTCCACAGCCTGACAGGCATTATCCGCCGCCTCGTGCATTTTAGGGATATCCTCCTTGGGGAAATTGCCCAGCACCCATGCCGCAAGGTCATAATCCTTTGAGGGCTTTGCCCCCACGCCTATCTTTACTCTCGGAAAATCCTGCGAGCCTGTGAGATAGATAATGGATTTTATGCCGTTGTGACCTCCGTCGCTGCCCTTGCGCCGTATCCTTATATTTCCCGGCTCCAGACTTATATCGTCATAGCATATTATCACGTTTTCGGCGGGAATTTTGTAGAAATTCATTGCCTCGACGACAGCTTCTCCGCTGTTGTTCATAAAAGTGGTCGGCTTCATCACATGACAGCGCTTTCCGCCGATAACGCAGTCTGCCGTAAGGGATTTGAATTTAAGCTTTTTTATGGAAAGATCATATTTCTCCGCAAGGGTGTCCACAGCCATATAGCCTGCGTTGTGACGGGTGTTTTCATACTGCGCTCCGGGGTTTCCCAGTCCTGCAATTATAAATTCAACGGGACCCGAGGGCTCGGGAGCCTTATTCTTATTTATCCGGTCAAAAATATCGAAAATGCTCATTTGCCGTCTCCTTTTTTTATCGGCGCAAACGCCTTTGGGCGGCATTAACAAAGTTACTGCCGCCCTATGTAAAATATTAGATTTAAAAAGGTTTCATCAGTTGTTGAAAAGGGGAGAAATGGGTCTGTCCGCATAAATTCTCTCGATAGCCTGAGCAAATACGGGAGCAACGGGAAGAACGGTGATCTTGTCGATCTTCTTTTCCTCGGGAAGAGCGATAGTGTCAAGGATAACAACCTCCTTGAGAACGCTTGCCTGTATCCTTTCAATAGCGGGGCCCGAAAGAACGCCGTGAGTAGCGCATGCGGTAACAGACTTAGCGCCACCCTTTTCCATGATAGCCTTTGCAGCATTGCAGAGGGTTCCTGCGGTGTCGATCATATCATCAACAAGGATAACATCCTTATCCTTTACATCGCCGATAATGTTCATGACCTCGCATACGTTTGCCTTCTGGCGTCTCTTGTCAACGATAGCAAGAGGAGCATCGAATTTAGCAGCAAAGTTTCTTGCTCTTGTTACGGAGCCCAGGTCGGGAGATACGATAATGGTATTATCCTTGATATCCTTGAACTTTTCAACAAAGTAAGGAACAAGAATGGGCACACCAAGGAGATGGTCAACGGGAATGTTGAAAAATCCCTGTATCTGTGCGCAGTGAAGATCCATTGTAAGGATACGGTCTGCACCTGCAACGGTAAGCAGATCTGCCATAAGCTTTGCGGAAATGGGATCTCTT
>JAGBFZ010000228.1 GCA_018110855.1 Oscillospiraceae bacterium | reverse complement strand
GTACTGAAAGAATTGCAAGACTTGCCTATAACTTTGCACGAAATAACAAAAAGGAACGCGTTTCCATTATTCAGAAAGCAAACGTAATTAAGACAACCGACGGCAAATTTCTTAATATCTGCCGTGAAATCGCAAAGGAATATCCTGAAATAATCACAGATGAATGGTATATTGATATCTGTACGGCAAAGCTTATTGATAAAAAAAGAAGAACAGATTTCAAGGTATTTGTTCTTCCTAATCTCTACGGAGATATCATCACCGATGAAGCAGCTGAATTCCAAGGCGGTGTAGGCACTGCAGGAAGCGCAAATATCGGTAAGCGCTATGCTATGTTCGAAGCAATTCACGGCTCTGCACCCAGAATGGTTAAAGAAGGCAGAGCTCAGTATGCTGATCCTTGTTCAATGCTCAGAGCTGCAGCTATGCTTCTTGCTCATATCGGTTATACAGAAGAAAGTGTTAATCTCGACAAAGCTCTTGATATTTGTATGGCTGATGAAAGTATGAAAATTACCGGACGCGATAACGGTTGCACATGCAGTGAATTCGGCAATTTTGTAATGGATACTCTTGTTAAAATAACTTCTGATAGGATCTGATATATAATGAAATCACCGAACGAGATCTCATCATCTGTAATATCCAGACTTCCCCGGTATTACAGATTCCTTTGTGATCTTTATTCGAACGGAAAAAAGAGAATATCATCAAAAGAACTGGCTGAAATTATGGGATTTACCGCCTCACAGGTACGACAGGATTTTAACTGCTTCGGAGGATTCGGTCAGCAGGGTTACGGATATAATATCGAACAGCTCATCGGTGAATTTGCAGGCATTCTCGGTCTCAACGTACTGAAAACTGCTATTCTCATAGGAGCAGGAAACCTCGGACGTGCCGTTGCAAGTCAGATGTCTTTTGAAGACAAAGGCTTCAAGCTGATAGGAATCTTTGATTGCGATCCTTTATATAAAGGCATGAAAATCAGGGATATTCCTATATCTGCTGACGATAGCATAGAAAGCTTCTGTGCAGAACACAAGCCTGATATGGCTGTTTTGTGTCTTCCCGCAGATAAGGCTCCTGAAATGGTAGATACTCTCGTTGCAACTGGAATTAAAAGTTTCTGGAATTTTTCTCATTATGATATACACAGAAAATATCCTGAGCTTAATGTCGCAAATGTTCATCTGAGTGACTCCCTTATGACGCTCTCTTTTATAATAAAAAACAATGAAACCGGAGAATAAAAAATGATTAAAGTTGTCAGCCTTGATATTCTTGATCTTATAGGTTTTCCCTCAGGAATATTATTTGTCCTTAAAGAAAACCAGGACAATGACGCTGTGAAGGTATCATTTTACAGTTTCGATACCGCTACCAAATCAATCGCTACGGTCACAAAAAATGCATATCTTCTCACAAAATTCGGCAGTTCTTATGCTCCGATCGCCCGTCAGCTCGGCGACTATGTTTCCTGTGATACAGCAAAGCTCTGGAACGGCAATATCTTTGTTATATATTCTACCGGAGAAACAGGAATTTTTGACGAACAGGGCAATCTTATCAAAACTGCTGATCTTAAATATAAAAACTTTCC
>JAGBFZ010000227.1 GCA_018110855.1 Oscillospiraceae bacterium | reverse complement strand
TTAACTGTCTTGCTCCTTTCGTTCATGTTTGGAGAAAGATGCGCTTTTGCTGTGCATTTTTCGAGGAACAAAGCGATATCCCCAATTATGGGCATAATAATGAGAGCAGGCAGCTAAGGGCGATCCCGAGGCTGCTTTTTTGCGTTATTGTGCGGCTGAAAGGGGAGTTGTGTATGTCAGTTATTTCGGTTAATAACCTGAGCTTCGGCTATGACGGAGCGGCAGAAAATATTTTTGAGAATGTAAATATTCAGCTTGATACATCGTGGAGATTGGGTCTTACGGGCAGAAACGGCAGAGGAAAAACCACGTTTCTTCGGCTTTTGACAGGTGAGCTTGAGTACTGCGGAAGTATAACCGCCTCGGTGGATTTCTACCGTTTTCCATACCGCATCGAGAACCAAAGCCTGTCGGGAGATGAAATAATCCGCAGTATCTGTACAGGCAGAGAGGACTGGGAAATATCCTGCGAGCTGTCAATGATCGGGCTGTCAGAGGAGATCACCGCCAGACCCTTTTGCACATTATCGGGAGGAGAGCGGACAAAACTTTTGCTTGCAGCAATGTTTCTTGCTGAGAATTGCTTCCTGCTTATAGACGAGCCGACAGATAACCTTGATTCGGAAACAAGGGAGGCTGTGGGAAAATACCTCTCCGCAAAAAACGGATTTATACTCGTATCCCACGACAGAGCCTTACTTGACCGCTGCACCGACCATATCATGAGCATCAACCGAACCGGCATAACCGTCACAAAGGGTAATTACAGCGTGTGGGAGCGTGAAAAGGAGATGTCGGACAGCAGGGAGCTTGAGGAAAACAGGCGGCTCAGAAAGGAGATAGGCAGATTAACCGATGCCGCAAAGCGGACTGCCGAATGGGCTGACCGTTCCGAGCGGAAGAAGATAGGCTTCGATCCCGCAAAAACGGAAAAATCCCTTACAAGAAGAGCATATGAGGGAGCAAAATCCAAAAAGGCAATGGCAAGAGCGAAGGCATTTGAGGACAGAAGCCTTAAAGCAGCGGAGGAAAAATCCAAGCTCTTAAAAGAAATAGAGAAAGCGGATTCCATCAGCATTTCCCCATTAAAATATCATGGGGAGATTATTTTGCAGACCGAGAACCTCGGGCTGTCCTACGGGGATAAAACGCTTTTTGAGGGCGCAGAGCTAACGCTCAGACAAGGCGAAGCAATAGCGCTCTGCGGAAAAAACGGCTGTGGAAAATCTACGCTTCTGCGGTATATCTGCGGCGAGCGTGAGGAAGTAAAAGCATGGGGCAGGCTTATTCTCCCCTCGGGGATAATAATTTCATATGCTCCGCAGAGCGCAGATCATTTGCAGGGAACCCTTGCGGAATACGCAGAGAAAACAGGCGTAGATTATACGCTGTTTCTCACCATTCTCAGAAAGCTTGATTTCAAAAGAGAGCAGTTTGCAAAGCGGCTTGAGGACATGAGCGCAGGACAGCGGAAAAAGGCACTTCTTGCAGGAAGCCTTGCTTCAAGGGCGCATCTGTATATCTGGGACGAGCCATTAAACTTCATTGACGTAATATCAAGAAGGCAGATAGAGGAGCTGATAAAAAGCTGCCGTCCCACTCTTCTTTTTGCGGAGCATGATGAAATGTTCAGAAAAAATGTAAGAGCAGAGGAGATATGGCTGGACAGGTAAATCAACTGTGAAATGACAAACATAAAAAATACGCCATAGTACCTGCAAAGCACTATGGCGTAAAAATATTAAAACATATATTATCAGAGAATATACCCCCGCTCCCTCACGGCATTTTCCACCATGGCAATATACTTATTGCAGATATCCTCAGTCTGTGCTTCAGCCATGATTCGGAGAAGCGGCTCTGTACCGCTGGGACGGACAAGCATTCTGCCGTTGCTTCCAAGCTCATCTTCAGCGGCTTTAACAGCAGCAATGACAGCAGGGTCGCTCATAACAGTGTTCT
>JAGBFZ010000226.1 GCA_018110855.1 Oscillospiraceae bacterium | reverse complement strand
CTCCTTTGCCATAGTCACTGCAGGCGAGCTGATACTGGGGCATTTGATGGAAAAGCTCTGCGGCTTTGAATACTGGAATTATGAGCGGCTGCCTCTTCACATCACCAAATACACCTCAGTCCCCACAAGCATAGGCTTTGCGCTCATCATAACCTCCTTCATGGGAGCCTGCTTTGAGCCGATAATGGAGATCATTACCCTTATAAATCCCGAGGATATAAAATCTGTCAGCATAATTCTCATTGCTGTAATGACTGCTGACCTAATCGCAAGCTTTATAAAAATGCATAAGACCCATGGGCTTAACGTAAGATGGACAATATACATAAAGCGTGAGCCTGAAAAGCTGTTTCATAAGGCATAATCAAAGACCGCCTGCAACGTTTCTGTTGCAGGCGGTAAAATTTTTATTTCTTCATAATATCAGGATTCTTCCTCTTCTTGTCCTCATAAAGAGCAGTGTCCGCCTGATCCATATACTGCTGGATATTAAGCTCTGGCGCACAGATAAGCTCAACAATGCCCACGCTCACAGTAACATTATAGGGCTTGGAGCTGCTTTGATTGTGAGCGGCAGCAATGCTCTTGATTCGTTCCGGCAGCTTTAGAGCGATCTCCCTGTCATCGCAGATGGCAAAAGCGGCAAATTCGTCACCGCCGATACGTGCAACAACATCGGAGTTTCTGAGACTGCTCTTGATAACATTCGCCACAGTCACAATGGCGTAATCTCCGTCCTCGTGACCGAAGGTATCGTTTATCTTTTTCAGATTATCCAGATCTCCGAAAATGACCACCGCCTGCCTTCCCTCATTTTCGGGAGCCTTCAGGATACGGTTGGCAAACACATAGAATCCCCGACGGTTGTAAATACCCGTCAGCTCATCAGACATGGACATTCTGCTCAGCTGATTGTTTCTGCTCTGTATCTGATCAATGGAATTTTCAAGCTGAGTAACAAGATTTATCAGCTTTATTGCGGTGCATATCTGCGGCGTAATTGAGTATATGTACGGGAAAAACTCGTTTTCCATCTCAAAAACCATCACGCCGTACTGCTCCTCGTTCATATACAGAGGAAATACCACAGTAGTGCGCCGCTTTTCCGCAGGAGTGTACATATTGTCAAGAATAGCAGAGCTGGATATCTTCTGCGCCTCACCTGTGACAGTAGATAGCTTGTCACCGTCATGGTATGCCTTCAGAAGAACAGTATCGGGCAGTACCCAGCTGCTCTTGGCACCATGAACGACAGGCTCCTCATAAACGTAAATATAGCTGCTGTCTACATGAGCGCGGTAAAGGTTGTTTACCACCGCAAAGAAGCACTTTTCCACGTTGTTGCCGTAAATAGTCATGTCCTTGGTGATGTTGCTGATAAGAAAATGGGTAAATGTGATATCTTCAACCTTGCTGTAATGAATGCCGATAATTCTCTCAGCCGCAGCCTCGGTAAGATTCTCGGTGATATCGTCAACGATTATCATTCTCTCGGGAGCATTTTCTTCGCAAAGAGTCTTTGCGGCAATGCGGATATTTCTTGCAATTCTGATTATCATCTCGGGAGAGGTAAGAGCAATAGTCTCATCATTCAAAAGCCTCAGAAAAACGGATTTTGAGAGCATTTCCTCGTCCCCGCCGTTTCCCTGCGCAAATTCCAGAACATCGCAAAGAAATCTTCGCAGCTCTGAAAGAGCAAGGCTATGACCCAAAAGCTCATCATATCTTTGTATCTGATCTGAAAGAATCATATCGGTTATCTTAATTGCAGCCTCACCCCGCGAAGCCGCCTTTTCCGCAAAGGACACAGCCTGACCCTTGCAGCCGCAGGAAAACCTGAACACAGGAGATGAGCCTAAGCTGATATCCTGAACAGCTTCCTTTTTTGCAAGGCGAACAGCCTCGGCAACAGCACGATATCCAAGAGCTGAAGCGTCCGCACGGATTGTTGTAAGCCTTGGTCTCAGGGAAACAGCCACCTCGGAATCATCATAGCCCGTAACAGCAATATCAGTGCCCACCCGCAGACCTCTGCGTTCAATAGCCTTGTAGCCGCCCTTGCACATCATGTCATTGGCAAAGCAGATAGCGTCGATCTTCCCCTCATTCCTGTCGATAAGGTCGCCCACGATATCAACGCAGTATTCTGAAAATTTGCCGTAAGCCACCATATTCGGGTCAAACTCAATGCCGTTCTCGGAAAGAGCCTCCTTATAATACCCAAGCCTCTCTTCGGCGTCTGAATTACCCTTTGGACCGCTTACAAAGGCAATATTTTTTCTGCCGTGCTTTTTGATAAGATGCTCCACCAGATCCTTGATGCCGCTTCCCGACAGCCTTACGCAGGGATATCCCTCCACCTTGTTTTCCATAGTGATAATGGGCAGACCCCTGTAGCCGTCAAGAAACCTCTTGAATTCCTCGGGAGTGACAAAGGAGCCGACCGTACCTGCGGAAACCACTGCAGCGTCCAGCATTTTCGAGGAAACGTAGCTGTAAACCACATTGTTCTGATACTCATAAACAGTAAACCGCTTGTCATCAAGCTGACTGTTAAGAGAACGCCCGGGGAAAATTGCAAGATCAACATCAAGCTCCTTTGCCGCCGCAGCCGCACCGTTCAGAACAGACTTTGAGTAATCGTTATCAAGATGATGGATCATAAATCCGATGGTCAATCTCTTTCCCAAAGCCATATCACTCCTTTGCACAAATTGCCGATATTTTATTAATTATATCATACCATATCATTTGACAATATTCAAGCGATTTTGTGTAATTTTTACAATGATAATTTCACATCTTTCATTCCAAAAATCCTACATTTCTGCAATTTTCTCAAATTCAAGGCATCCCCCGAAAATATCCAGAGCGCTTCCAACGGTAAAATCGACCCGACCGCAGCCAAGCCGCCTCAGAAGCTCAATATCCTCATAAGAGCCGATACCTCCCGCATATGTGGATACAACGCCCTCCATGCCACCGAGAAGAGAAGCAATACCTTCCTCAATGCCTTTCTGCTTGCCCTCAGCGTCCACCGCATGAACGAGGAATTCGGCGCAGTATCCCCGAAGCATATTGATATTCTCCGCAGTAACCTCCATGTCGGTAAATTTCTGCCATCTGTCGGTCACGATAAAGTATTTTCCGTCTCTTTTTCGGCATGAAAGATCGAGAACGATATGCTCAGCACCCACAGCAGACTTCAGCTTTTCAAGCCTTTCAAAGCTGATGCTGCCGTCCTTGAAAACATAAGATGTCACAATGACATGAGAAGCACCCTTTTCAAGATATTCCGCCGCATTATCCGCATTGACTCCGCCGCCTATCTGAAGCCCGCCGGGAAATGCTCCGAGAGCCGCAAAAGCCTGCCTTCTGTCAGCCTCGTAATACTCTGAGCCTGCGGGATTCAGAATTATAACGTGTCCCCCCGTCAGTCCCATGTTTTTATAAAGCTCGGCATAATATTCTCCGCCAAGCTCGGAAACGAAATTTTCCTGTGCCGAAGAATTTTTGTCTGCTAAGCTGCCGCCAACTATCTGTTTAACGCAGCCGTTATGTATATCAATGCAAGGTCTGAACTTCATATTCCAAAAATCCTTTCATAATCAGTCATTTTTTAAAATGCCCCTGCCCAGAGCGTCCTCCAGAGCAGCCTCCATGTATTCCCACAGCTCCTCGGAGCCATTCGCAATGTGCTTGTTTCTCTCATAGACCTGACCGTAGGAAATGCCATGCTCCTGCCAGCTCATGCCGTTTTTCGTGTAATTGAGCAGCATAGGCTGCATTCTGTCAAGTGCAGCAGCAAAGCGGGCTTCGGCAGTATCCATCGCCTCAAACTCTTCCCACAAAGCACGGTATTCCGCCGCCTGATCCTCGGGAAGAATACCGAAAAGGCGGTCAGCCGCCCTCTCCTCCCTGTCACGCTTGGACTCATATCCCTTTTTATCGTAACAATATGTGTCCCCCGCATCTATCTCCACAATATCATGAATAATGACCATCTTCATCACCCGCAGAAGGTCAACGGGAATGTTAGCGTGCTCTGCAAGAGTCATGGCAAAAAGCGCAAGATGAAAGGAATGCTCGGCGTCGTTCTCACGTCTTTTGTATCTGCCCTCGTCCCCCTCAAGATCACGCATTGAATCGGAACGCTTTTCATCATTGATAATATAGGTCTGCCTGTAAAGGCTCTTCAGCTTGTCCGCTTCAAGAAGAAATTCGATCTGTTTTTTCAGTCTTTCCGAAATCATAAAATACTGCTCCTTTTTATTTATATGGATTATGTTAAAACTATATAAGTTCCGTTCTCAGTGATTCTGCTGTTTTTACATCAATATGTAACGCCAGCTCCAAAGCATATTCTTTATATCTCAAAGGTGACTCCTTCATAGCAATATAAATAATAAGCTGCTTTAAAAGCTCCTTTTTTTTTCAAAAGAGTAATCGCAGCACTCGGATTCACGAAAGCCCATATATTTAAGGCAAAACCTTTCTCCTCTGCAATATACAAAAATCCCCATACGATCATGCTTATCATTAAAAAATATGTAGGAGCTGATATTGTTTTCCGAGATACCACACTTTTCAAGCCTGTTAATGATATATTCCTTAAGCTCTGCTGTCTTTGAGATATTGCACATATTGTCCGTCTCCTAACAAAATAATCTTGAATGTGCCGTACTGCAGCCGTCCCTGCGGTCACATTGACAACCCATGCTACCAAATTATAAACATCAGACTGCCAGACCATAGCCCATAAGTAATTATACCTCTCTCCGTCCGACATGTCAACTCAAAACGATCTTGGCACATAAGTTTCAAGGAAGTTGAAGTCAAATTTGTATATTTTTCGTCCCCAAAATCCTGTTGACAAACCGAACATAAAATGATATCATTATATTTATCGGAAATGCTCCGACAAAAAATGACCTGATTATAAAAGGAATGATACCATGAAAAAATATATCGCAGCCCTGATGTGTGCAGTATTCCTCGCCGCCTGCGGACAAAGCGCCCCCGCCGAAACGGAAACCGCTGCCGCACCAACCGAAGCCTCTACCGGGGAGACAACATCGGAAACCACCACCGTAACCACAACCGAGACCACCACCGAATCCACGACCACCACAACGACCGAGACCACCACAGAATTTACCCAAAGAGAGGTACCCTTTGAGGACACCGCCGAAAACGCCTATGAGCGTCTCCTCGCCTCCTTTGAAACGGAATACGGAATAGTCTACCCCGAAGATTACGGCGGAGTGTACAGCTATGCAGGGATACTTTTCGTGAACATCACCGAGCCGAATCCCCCCGAAAGCTATACCTCTGTGCTTGGTGAGCATACCTGCGTGAAATACCAGACTGTGAAGCACTCATTCAACAGGCTAACGGAAATATGCCTTGAGGCAAAGGAGCTTCTTTACGGAGAATTCGGCGTTGACGAATATTATGTTGACGTTCCGGGAAACACCGCCGCAGTTACGATCCTGAACGGCGACCCTAAAAAAGCGCAGAACTTCCTTAAAACCGTCACCGACAAAAGCTTTACCCTGGACGAGCTTTCCATCAGCATGGCAGAGCCGAAGGAAGAAAATTAAAACGGGATTAAATTTTACTTTGAATTGACAAAATTCCATTTTTGGCTATTGTAATTTTATAACCGATGTGGTATAATAAAAATACGATAAGGGAATTTCAATTCTCTCGGAATATTATTTTTAAGGAGATGACTTAAATTATGAAGGGTTTAGGTGTTGCAGTTCTCACCATGCTCGCAGCCGCTGCAGGTGCCGCTGCCGCTGTTTACGCTGTAAAGAAGCGTGAGGAGCTTGAGCAGTACGATTACAGCTTTGACGATGATGATGAGATCTATTTCGGAGACGAGGACGATTGCTGCGATTGCTGCGGCTGTTCCGATAAGGACGAGACTGACAGCGATGTTGAGGAGCTTGAGGCACTTGACGGAGCAGATGATGCAGATGTTGAGGCAGCTTCCTCCGACAGTGACGAGAATGCCGATTTCTGATTTATTGTAAATAATTATCAAGGGCTTTCGTGCATCGTTCTGCACGAAAGCCCGTTTTTTATCTGTAATAGATCTTAGCAAGCTTTTTCAGCTTTTTCGCAAGCTCGGAAGTACATTCTCCCCCTTTGAGCCTCCATGCCCAGTTGCCGCCGCCGATGGTGGAGGGAATGTTCATTCGTGCCGAATCGTCAAGGCAGAGAATATCCTGCATCTGAATAACGCACAGATCGGAAACGCTCATATAAGCCGCTCTGATAAGTCCCCACACGATCTCACTGTCCGAAGCGCCCTTTGAAAGACCCAGATATTTTCTTACCCGCTTTCTGCCCTTCTTATCCATTCCGGAGTACCAGCCCAGAGCGGTCTGATTGTCGTGAGTGCCGATATAGACAACGCTGTTTTTTACATAGTTATGGGGCAGATAACCGCTGTCGTCCCCGCCGAAGCCGAATTCAAGCACGTTCATTCCGGGATAACCCGCCTCCCGAAGCATATCCTTGACCTCATCGGTAAGGAAACCAAGATCCTCAGCCACCAGCTCCACATCTCCGAGAGCCGCCTTGATAGCTCTGAACAGCTTCATAGAAGGACCTTTGAGCCATTCGCCGTGCTCAGCAGTATCGTCCCCCGCAGGAATTGCATAAAAGCTCTCAAAGCCCCTGAAATGGTCGATACGAGTAAGATCAAAAAGCTTTGCGCTGTATTTTACACGGGATATCCACCATTTATAACCGTCCTTATCCATATAGTCCCAGTCATAGAGAGGATTACCCCAGAGCTGACCCGTAGGTGAAAAATCATCGGGAGGGCAGCCTGCAACCTTCACAGGTCTCCTGTCGCTGTCCAGCATAAACATCTCGGGAGCCGCCCAGATATCGCTGCTGTCCATGGAAACATAAATAGGCATATCCCCATATATCTTAATTCCACGCTTGTTTGCATACTTTTTCAGAGCCTTGTACTGCCTGATGAATTTGTACTGCATGAATTTCCACGCTTCGATATCATCATGGTGCTTTTCGGAATATTCCTCAAGGGTCTTTTTGTCTCTGAGGCGGTATTCGTCCTCCCAGAGAGTCCACATCTTCTGCTTGAATGCATACTTCAGAGACATGAACAGTGCATAATCATCGAGCCACCAAGAATTTTTTCGGCAGAACTCATTAAAGCCTGCCTTCTGAGCGGCATCCGCCTTGTCGCGGAAAACGCCGTAAGCCTTAGCAAGTATCAGCCGCTTAAAGGAAAAAAGCTGACCGTAATCTGCAAAGCTCTCCTTTTTCCGAAGCAGCTCCATGTCCTTGTCATCGGGAGAGATAAGCCCCTCCTCGGCAAGCATATCAAGGTCGATGAGCAGAGGATTTCCCGCAAAAGCGCTGTAACACTGATATGGAGAATCACCGAAGCCCGTAGGACCCACAGGAAGTATCTGCCAGTAGGTCTGACCCGCCTTTTTCAGAAAATCGACGAATTTATACGCCTCCCTGCCCAGAGTGCCCACTCCGCAGGGGGAAGGCAGGCTTGAAATGTGCATAAGAACACCGCAGCTTCTCATATAAAACGTTCCTTTCAGCAAATAGTATAATTTCATTATACATTATTTCCATTTTAATTTCAATATCCGATGTGAAACTTTTTATTGCCCATTTTGAAATTATTTCCATTTAGAAAAATCTTCTCCGTTTTTATACATTTGTTTTGTAAACGATTAACAAAAGAAAAACTCGTTATCATAGCCAAATTTTCTGTTTAATGTAAAAAATGACTTGACAATTATCACAAAAACTGCTATAATAAATATAATCTCAAATTCAGACTTCGGGAGCGGGTGAAGTATGTCCCCCTTCGGGTCTGATATGCCGTATTATTTTCATCGTCATGAAAACGATTAAGTTTGCGGCAATGAATAAAAAATCTCTCGGAGGTGCTGCAGTATGGCAAACAATTCCGCTGCGCCGACCTTGGCGGGAAACTCTTCCCCAATTATCGGCACAAAGAAAAAGAAACACATTGAAAGGTCTCCAAGGGAAAAAATTGCGGACATTCTTCTCTGGGGAGTAAGGTTATTCCTTATCCTGGATATCGTCCTGCTTTTCTTCCCCTCATTCAACCCCGCAAGAATATGTGAAAAGATCAACAAGAATATGTCCCTTTTCACCTGCGGAATCGCCTATGATACGCTTGTATCGGGACTCGGACGAGCATTCACCAAGGGCTGGGTGGCTGAATCCACCTTTGTTCTTCTTTTCAGATCCTCCACCCTCTCCATAATAGCGGCTGTTCTGTACGCTGTTGGCGGCTGTATGTCCCTCGGAAGCAATAAGATGAAAAAGATCGCCGCAGCCGTAACAGGCGGCGGAACCCTGCTTATGCTCGGCTGTCTTTTCGGTATCAATAAAGCATTCAATGAGGTTATTCTCACCGAGCGTCCCGAAAAGATCGTTCCCGCTGAGAGCATCCCCTATTTCGGACTGTTCATATTTATTACAATTGCACTTCTTGCACTGTGCATAGCAGTATTTTTCCTGCTTCCCTCCTTTGCAAACGCAGGTGAAATGTTCATGGAGGATAAGTACAAGCTCTTCCTCATGATGCTCCCCATTCTTATTCTCTCCTTCCTTTTTGCATACCTTCCCCTCTTCGGCTGGCGTTATGCATTCTATGACTACAAGGCGGGCGAAACTCTTTCTCCCGAAAAATTCGTAGGCTTCAAGTGGTTCACTCAGCTTTTCCAGAATGCCGCCACTAAAAAGGATATCGTAAGAGTTATCAAGAACACTCTTGCAATGAGTGGTCTCGGAATCGCAACAAGCTGGCTTCCTATGGTATTCGCCATCTTCCTCGCCGAGATAAAGAACTCCACCTTCAGAAGATTCGTTCAGACCTTTACAACTATCCCCAACTTCATAAGCTGGGTCCTCGTTTATGCCATCGCCCTCGCAATCTTCTCCACCGACGGCTTTATCAATACCCTGCTCAAGAGCATGGGCAATCCCGTTACAACCAACTACCTGATGAACAGCTCCCATATGTGGCTGAAAATGCTTGCATGGGGCACATGGAAGGGTCTCGGCTGGAGTGCCATCATATACATAGCCGCCATCTCGGGAATCGACCAGTCGCTTTATGAAGCGGCAACGGTGGACGGCGCAGGACGCTTTGCAAAAATGTGGTATGTTACCGTACCCTCGCTTATCCCCACCTATATGGTTCTCCTCCTTATGTCAGTGGCAAACGTCCTCACCAACGGAATGGAGCAGTACCTTGTATTCTCCAATGCAAAGAATGCCGCAAGCATAGAAGTGCTCGACCTGTATGTATATAACCTCGGTATCGGAAGCGGACTTATCCCGCTGTCAACGGTTATCGGAATGGTCAAGTCTCTCATAAGCGTTATTCTTCTCTTTGCCGCAAACGGAATATCCAAGGCTGTCCGCGGCGAAAGCATTGTATAAGAAAGAGGTGTCCATATGTCTTTACAGGAACTCAAAGCAAAAAGAGCGGAAGAAAAGCGCTTCAAGGAGCATACCACCCATATCAAGATTACATGGCAGGACGTTGTGTTCAATATTCTGAACTACCTGTTCTTCGGTCTGTTCACCCTGAGCTGTATCTTTCCCTTTTACTACATATTCATCAACACCATTTCCTCGGGCGACCTTGTTGTAAAGGGAGCTATCACCTTCCTGCCCAAAAATCTCACTCTTCAGAACTACATTTCAATGGGCAATGTTAACGACCTGTGGAATTCCTTCGGTGTGACCATCGCAAGAACTATCATAGGAACTGCCCTCATGGTATTCGCATCGGGTCTCGCAGGCTATCTGATGACAAAGCAGGAAATGTGGCACAGAAAATTCTGGTACCGCTTCCTCGTAGTAACAATGTACTTCAATGCAGGTCTTATCCCCGCATACCTGAACTTTTCAATGCTGGGTCTTACAAATACCTTCTGGGTATATATCATTCCCGCAATCGTATCCCCCTATAACATTATCCTTGTCAAGACCTATGTGGAGTCCATTCCCCACGAGATTGAGGAGAGCGCATTTATGGACGGCGCAGGCTACTGGACCATTTTCCAGAAGATCATCTGGCCCCTCAGCAAGCCTATCCTTGCGACCATCACCATCTTCGGCGCAGTAGGACACTGGAACTCCTTCCAGGACTCCCTTATCTACAATGCTAACTCCCCCCAGCTTTATACCCTCCAGCACAGACTTTACGTTTATCTGAACTCCTCCTCGAACCTTGGCGCTCTTATGAACGGCGGCTCTGCAGGAGACAGCGTGGCTGTGGCAGGTATGCTGAATACAAAGGTAATTCAGTACACGATCTCAATGGTTACTATCATTCCCATTCTTCTCGTATATCCCTTCATGCAGAGATACTTTGAAAAGGGTATCATGCTGGGCGCAGTAAAGGGATAAGATCATATGGCATAAAAATAGGGTACGGGGGACTTTTTCCGTACCCTGTTTGTTTTAATAAGGAGAACCCAAACATGAAATTTTTCAGTATCGACAGCCCCCTTTATAAATTCATGCAGCGATTAACGGATGTGCTGCTATTAAATATCCTGTGGCTATTGTTCAGCCTGCCCATTGTGACCATCGGATGCAGCACCGCCGCCGCATTTTCGGTGGCAATGAAATTCGTGGACGAGTCGGAAGGACATATATGGAACGACTTTATTTCCGCATTCAAGGCAAACTGGAAGCAGGGGCTGCCTCTGGGGCTTATTTCTATAGCAGCGGTAATTGCAGTGCGGCTTGATTTTTTCATTGCAAACAATACCGAAGGAAACAGCCTTCCTTTTCTGATCGTGGGCTTTCTCACAGCATTTTTCCTGCTGTTTTCACTGATATACGTTTTCCCCCTTATAGTGCGGTATGAAAACACTATCCCAAACAGCCTGAAAAACTCCTTCCGTCTTGGAATGAAACATATCGGCAGAACATTTCTGCTTATAATCGTGGTGGCAGTGGAGCTGGTTCTCATCTTCTGGAATTATGTCACACTTTTCATCGGCACCCTTATCGGTCCCGCCTGCATAATCTACACCATCAGCGGAACTGCAATGCACATCTTCCGTGAAACGGAAAAGGATCCCGCCGCAATATCAAATCCCGAAAAGCTCCACGAGCATGACGGACAATAAAAAACGGTCAGCTCTGACCGTTTTTTATTATTATCAGAAAAAGCACAGCTGCTCATGCTCGTAATCCCGCCTTGAAGCGGAAATGATGTCCTGCATTTTGTACAATATCCCAAGGCGTTCACATTCAGAAGTAAAGCATTTCCAGAGCCTGTCAACATTTGGAGAGGTACATTCATAGGAATCACCGAAAACTTCAATATACCTGCGGGACAGCCCCTGCCCCGGGAAGATATCATCGAGTTTTTTAAGGAAATAATCCCGCTGTATCCCCCTCATGGTAACGCCGAAAGCAGGATAAATAAATCTTACCCCCGCCTCCGCTCCCCTGCGGACGATTTTCAGTATATTATCCTCGGAATCCTCGATAAAGGGCAGCACAGGCATTAAGGTTATCCCCGTAAACAGTCCCGAATCCGAAAGCTCCGCAAGAGCGGAAAAGCGCTCCGAGGAAGGACTCACATTCGGCTCGATAAGCCTGCAAAGCTCGTCCTCCGCAGCGGTTATGGTCATCTTGCACATCATGGGAGAATGTTCCTTTATGGCAAGGAAAATATCTTTGTCACGGGTCATAAGGCTGCTTTTTGATAAGATAACGCAGCCGAAGCCATAGTCATTTATCAGCTCTAAAGCGTGCCTTGTGAGCAAGGTCTTTTCCTCAAAGGGATTGTAGGGGTCGCTCATTGCGCCTGTGCCGATGACTCCCGTATGAGCCTTATGCATAAGCTCCCGCCTTAATAACTCAAGGGAATCCGCCTTGCAGCGCACCTTATCGAAATCCTCGATACCGTAGCAGTCGCTTCGGCTGTCGCAGTAAATGCAGCCATGACAGCAGCCTCGGTACAGATTCATGTTATAATCCGTGCCGAACCAGCCTGTGGTTTTATTCCTGTGAAGAATTGATTTTGCCACGACCTGTTCCATACTGCACCCCCTTTGCCGATATATTCTTCTATGAATAATTATAACAGCTTGAAAAAGCTCCCGTCAACCGATGAAAAAATTTTTCTGCAAAAATATTTAACAAATTTTCCTCTGATATTTTGTTGACAAATACGGATAAATAGGATAATCTATCATAATGAACGTTATTATGAACGAAACGAGGAAAAAATATGCGAGAGCTTACATCGGGAAATCCCGCTAAAATGATATTCACATTTGCCGTACCCATTGCGCTGGGAGCGCTTTTCCAGCAGCTTTACAGCATGATAGATACTGTCATCGTGGGCAGAACAATCGGTGTCGAAGCCATAGCCGCCCTCGGCTCCACAAGCTACATATCAAATCTCATAATCGGCTTCATGTCAGGACTTACAAACGGCTTTGCCATTGTCACCGCCCGCCATTTCGGAGCGGGAGACGAGGTAAAAATGCGCCGCTCCGTAGCGGGAACAATTTTTCTCGGACTGGCGGTATCCGCAGTATTTACAATACTCAGCATGATATTTCTCCGCCCGTTCCTGCGAATACTTAACACTCCCGAGGAAATATTCGAGACCTCCTACAGCTATATTTCCATAATCCTGCTGTTTATGACTGCGGCAATGCTTTACAATATGTCCGCAGGTGTTCTGAGAGCGGTGGGTGACAGCGTTACGCCGCTGGTTTTTCTGATAATATCCTCATTTTTAAATATCGGACTTGACCTTCTTTTTATCGTTAAGCTCAGCATGGGCGTCCGCGGTGCGGCATATGCAACGGTAGTATCGCAGGTATTTTCATTTGCAATGTGCTGCGTGTATATCGGCATAAGATTCCCCTATCTTATCCCACGAAAAGAGGAGCTGAAGGTCACTGCACATGAGCTTTCCGAGCTTATGGCAATGGGACTTTCCCTTGCGCTGATGTTCTCCATAGTGGAGATAGGCTCACTTATTCTCCAGAGAGCCATCAACAATTTCGGAACAGACACCATCGCCGCCCACACCGCCGCAAGAAAGATATCAAGTATTCTCATGCTCCCATTCAGCGCATTCGGCTCAGCCTGTGCCACCTATTGCAGTCAGAATCTGGGTGCGGGGAGACCCGAAAGAGTGGGAAAGGGCATAAAGAGCGCAATTATAATGTGCTGGATATGGTCGGCAGCGGCTGTTGCAGTGGGATATATTTTCGCACCCTCCATAATCAGCTGGATTGCAGGAACGGAGGAGAAGTTCATTGTTGAGCTTGCCTCCAGATATATGCGTGTGAATACGCCGTTTTACTTCATACTTGCAGTCCTTGTTGTAATGCGAAGCTCGCTGCAGGGACTTGGACGAAAAACCATACCCGTTGCCAGCAGCGTTATTGAAATGGTCGGAAAAGCTGTTGTCGCCTTTGCCGCCGCCCCCGCCCTCGGATATTTCGGGGTAATGATATCCGAACCGATAGTGTGGTTTTTCATGACGATACTTCTTGTATGGGGATATGCAAGGGACAGGGAGCTTGTTAAAGCAACGTTTGTTAAAGAGAATAAATATTTAAATTGATAATTATTCTGTCGGGATAAAACTATAGCCTGAGTACTTTTGTGAGTTCTCAGGCTAATTTATTGGTATTTCTGCCGACAAACAACTTTCCTGTTGCTGAGCCTATTCAGTGGAATGCTTCTCTCCGCCTATCCTTACCTCTGCGCTCATAAGCAGCTTTCCCTTGTCATTTTCTTCGATTCGTGAGACAAAAATGCCATTCACAAGATGAAGATTCTCCTGAAATTCCGTCTGTCTGCTTCCCGAGACCGTACCCACAGTACAGCCATCTGCACAGAGCAACAATGCGCCTTTTTTGTCTGTCTCTGCAGTAAGAGCCGTTCCTATGCTGCATTTAGCTCGGATATTCTCCTGATGAAGCTTTCTTCCGCAGGAGAGAGCCATGGTGAAATATGCTCCCTTATCCAAATAAAGCTCCTTCATTTTCTGATACACCCCGTGAGTAGCAAGGCAGTCGGAAAGAGCACGATGGGCGTTGTCGTTTATCACCTTAAAGCGTGAGCAGAGAGCGGTAAGGCTTCTGCCATGGCTGCCTGTATGCATATGATTTGCAATATCCAGCGTGTCAACGCAGTATGCCTCAAGAGAAGTTACTGCCTGCAAAAAACGCAGGTCAAAGCGGATTATATTATGCCCCAGAAGCGTCATATTCCCTGCAAATTTCAGAAACGCAGGCATTGCCTCGCTGATGTCGGGAGCGTTTTTCACCATGCTGTCGTCTATCCCGGTCAACTCGGTTATGTAACTGTCAATGTGCCTGTGAGGATTCACAAGCGTGCTGAATTTATCAGTCACAGCGTCATTTTCAACCTTCACAGCTGCTATTTCGATTATCCTGTCCTTTTCGGGACTCAGCCCTGTGGTCTCAAGGTCGACCACCACATAATCGGATATTATCTTGCTGTCAAAAGGGGGCATATGAGATTCTCCTTTGCATAAATAGTCAGAACTTTTTATAATTATACATTATCCATATGAAAATGAGTGGGATAATTTTTAAATATTTTTGCACATTGCCCCTCATGCACTTGACATTTTTTGCCTAAGCG
>JAGBFZ010000225.1 GCA_018110855.1 Oscillospiraceae bacterium | reverse complement strand
GGGGAACGGTCATCGGTTCGGGCAGGATAGTTTATATCGCACCCTATGCCCGTTCAAACTACTACTTCAACGGCGGTCATGGTATGCAGGGAACGGCAAGAGGCGGGCTCAGAGGTCGGCTGTGGTTCAAGCGAATGACTGCGGCGCACCGTATGTCAATTCTTGCGGGTGCGGCACATATTGCGGGGTGTGATTACAATGGCTGAATCTATTATCGAAGGGCTTTGGGAATATCTCAAGGGCTGTCCCCTGCTGGCTGAGTTTACTGTGGGAGTGAATTTCCGCAAGGACGATATTGACAGCGCAGGCATAGTTGAGGATAACACAGAGCCGATAAGGAAATATGTGAGCGGCTCCGAACTCAAGGCTTTGCATATATTACAGTTATCCCCGTCGGTCCGTTTGGATCGGCGGGGATATTTTCTTTTATGTAAAGGAATAATATAACTTATATATTTATGGAGCTAATTCTTCAGTCCCAACATCAGTCAAAATCCCCTGAACCTGAGCATAAGGGGCAGTGTATCTCTGGCTAAGATACCTCTGAGAAGCAGCCAATTCGCCGTCAGGACCTCCAAGCTGTGTGATTATTATCTTAGCCAAAGATGGATTAGGATTTTTGATATTAACAGGATATTGAAGACGTTTTTCGTAAACCCACATGATCAGTTAGCCTCCTTTTCCCATGGCCAGGGACCCTTGACCCAGTCAAAAACGTTGTCGCAGTCAGACTGCATAGGAGAAATGGGGCCGAACAACTCAGAATAAGCGTTCACAGCCCTATCTCTAAGCTCCTTGTATTTTCTGAAGGCATGAAGAGCGTTGGGACAGGTGGGATGAGTATCAAGATAGAGCTGAAGCTCATAGAGATAGAAATCATACATCTGAACAGCATAAAGCAGCTGTCTTTTTCTATTTTCCATATCTCTGCACCCCTTCCCTGCCTAAAAACGGAAGATCAAGCTTTGGAAAGATCGTGCCCTTAGCAAGAGCAACATTTTCTGCATAGGTATCCTCCCAGCTCTGATACGGAACATAAGCCATCGCCAAAGGAGTATTCTCCGGGAAACGACCTTTAGGGATAGTCAGACCCTCAGCAGAGCATTTTGAATATGAATGATCGTTCATGATCTGCTCCTTTCGAAAATCAATGAATATGAGCATAACAGCTCATTAATCATTATATTCCGAAGTACCCGCCTTGTCACTCTCTGACGATAAAAAAAAGCAAAAAAAATATTTTCCACTTGACAAATTAGTTTAATCATGTTAAACTATCCTCAGAGGTTTAATTCTATTAAACCCCAAATACAGAAATGAGGAAAATTATTATGTCCGAAATTAAACTTGGAAAAATGGAATCAAAATTTGCAGAGCTTATCTGGGAAAATGAAAATATCTCCTCGGGAGAGCTTGTAAAGCTCTGTGAAAAGGAACTGGGCTGGAAAAAATCCACCACATATACAATGCTTCGCCGACTCTGCGAAAAAGGGTTATTCAAAAATGAAAACGGACAGGTCATCTCTCTTATTTCAAAGGATGAACTGGCTGCAAAAAAGGGAGAAGAGCTGATAAAAGAAAGCTACGGCGGTTCACTC
>JAGBFZ010000224.1 GCA_018110855.1 Oscillospiraceae bacterium | reverse complement strand
CTTGAGATAACCTTCGGCTACTGCACCGAATTTATCGTAAATGTCACCGACAGCAGCAAAAAGCCTTCCGAGCTGAGAACCTATCTGGAATCCATCGGAGACTGCGTTGTGGTAGTCGATGACGATGATATCATAAAGGTCCACGTCCATACCGACCACCCCGGTCTTGCCTTTGAAAAGGGACTTGAGTTCGGCGCTCTCTGCAATATGAAGGTGGACAATATGCGCCTGCAAAGAGAAAAGAAAGCAGCTCAGAAGCCCTCAAACGAAAAGCCCGTTCCTGCGGTGCCCGAAAAGAAATTCGGCTTTGTTGCCGTAGCAAACGGCAGCGGCGTTGAGGCAATGTTTACAGACCTTGGCGCAGATGCTATCGTAAGAGGCGGACAGACCATGAATCCTTCGGCAGACGATATCCTGAGAGCGGTATATTCCGTTCCCGCCGAGATCGTGTTTATCCTGCCCAATAATAAGAATATCATCATGGCAGCGGAGCAGGCAATGAAGCTCTCGGAAAAGACCATCTGCGTCCTGAGAACAACCTCCGTTCCTCAGGGAATGTCCGCAATGATGAATTTCGACCCTGATTCGGATCTCGATACCAACCGCATGAATATGACTCTTGCCGCAGAAAAGGTGCAGTCGGGTCTTGTGACATTCGCCGCAAGAGACAGCAGCTTCAGCGGTCATGAAATAAAGACAGGCGATATCCTTGCACTGGAAAACGGCAGACTGTCCTTTATCGACAGGGACGTTACCCGTGCCGCATATAAGCTCACCCGCAAGCTCATGAAGAATCTCAAGGGCAATGCAGGGTTTGTAACCGTAATGTACGGCTCGGACGTAGCCGAAGACAAGGCAGAGGAGCTTGAAAAGATCATGCGCTCGAAGTTCAGCTCAGTGGACGTTAATTTTGTCCGCGGCGGTCAGCCCGTCTATTACTATATCATATCCGTTGAACCCAACTAAAGGAGCCATATGAAGAAAATCACAGTTATCGCAGGTCATTACGGCAGCGGAAAATCCACCTTTGCCGCAAATTATGCAGTAAAGCAGGCAGCAGCGGGAGAAAAGGTAACAGTAGTTGATATGGACACCGTAAATCCCTATTACCGCACCGCCGATCTGGCGGATATATTCACCGCAAACGGCGTAAAGCTTGCCGCTCCCCGATATGCGGGAACGAATCTTGACGTACCCATTCTTGATTATGATATCCCCTCCCTTTGCTCCGAGGGAAGAAACCTTGTTATCGACCTCGGCGGCGATGACGCAGGAGCATATCCCTTAGGCAAATTCAGGGAATTTATCAAGGCTCACAGCGATGAAACCGAGATACTGTATGTGGTAAATTTCTGCCGCTTCCTCACCCATGAACCAAGCGAAGCAGCGGAGATACTTCGTGAAATAGAAGCAGCCTGCGGTCTTGCCGCCACAGGCATTGTGAATAATTCAAATCTATGCTTTGAGACCGACAGCGAAATAATCGAAAACGGCAGACAAAAGGCGGAGCAAATATCCGCCCTCACAGGTCTCCCGATTTTCTGCCATACCCTTCCCGAAATACCCTCCTGCGAGGGCATTGACAGAAACGGCTTTTTTCCGCTGACAGTATATATCAAAAACGTGTGGAATTAAGGTTCTGCACATATCCTACCAAAGAAAGGTGGCTTTCAAAATGGCAAAGATGACCGTACTTAACGACAGATGCAAGGGCTGCGGACTATGCGTATCCGCCTGTCCCAAGAAGATCATCACTATCCGCAAGGATATCCGTACACCCAAGGGCTACTGCCCCGCAGAGTGCACAGACGAAAGCAAGTGCATAGGCTGCGCAGTTTGCTATACAATGTGTCCCGACTGTGCGATAATAGTTGAAAAATAACAAAATTCCAAACCTGAAAGGAATGAAACCCAATGGCTAACGAAAGAATGCTCATGAAGGGCAATGAAGCCCTTGCCGAAGCGGCTGTCCGTGCAGGCTGCAAATGCTACTTCGGATATCCCATCACTCCCCAGACGGAAATAGCCGCATATATGTCAAAGCGTATGCCAAAGTGCGGCGGCGTGTTTCTGCAGGCAGAAAGCGAAATTGCCGCAATAAATATGGTATATGGAGCAGCCGCAACAGGCGTGAGAGCAATGACATCCTCATCCTCGCCCGGAATCTCCCTTAAATCCGAGGGAATTTCCTATGCAGCAGGCTGCGACCTTCCCTGCGTAGTTGTAAACGTCCAGAGAGGCGGACCCGGTCTCGGCGGAATCCAGCCCGCCCAGTCGGATTATTATCTTGCAACAAAGGCAGGCGGACACGGAGATTTCTCTGTTCTCGTGTATGCCCCCAGCTCAGTTCAGGAAATGGCGGATTACGTTGTCAAGGCATTTGACATGGCAGATAAATACCGTATGCCCGCAATGATACTCTCCGACGGACTTCTCGGACAGATGATGGAGCCTGTTGTGTTCCCCGATATACAGGACAACGAGCCTGCCAGAGAATGGGCTTGCACAGGTCATGGCAATAAGAGAAAGCACAATATAATCAATTCTCTTTACCTGAAGCCCGAGGAGCTTGAGCAGTCCAATATCGAAAGATACAAGAAATATGATATCGTCAAGGCAGAGCTTCCCGAAGCAGAAACTTACCTCACCGAGGACGCAGACATAATCGTAACAGCATACGGTGCCTCCGCAAGAATCGTCCGCTCCGCAGTAAATGCCGCAAGAGCGGAGGGCATCAAGGCAGGCATGATAAGACCCATCACCCTCTGGCCCTTCCCCGAAAAGGCATATGCGGACACTGTGGAAAGAACAAAGGCATACCTTGTAGTAGAGCTTTCCATGGGACAGATGACAGATGATGTAAGGCTTGCCACAAGCTGCCGCAGACCCGTCCGTTTCTTCGGACGCACAGGCGGAGTAATACATACCCCTGCCGAAATTCTTGCACAGATCAAGCAGATCGCAAAGGAGGAGCTGAAATAATGGCTATATATCAGAAGCCTCACGCACTTGAGGATATCAGTATGCACTTCTGCCCCGGCTGCACTCACGGTATAGTACACCGTCTCGTGTGCGAGGTAATTGACGAAATGGGCATTGAGGGAGATACTATCGGTATCTGTCCCGTAGGCTGCTCGGTAGTATCCTACGATTATTTTGCCTGCGATATGATAGAAGCAGCTCACGGACGTGCTCCCGCTGTTGCAACAGGCGTAAAGCGTTCAAGACCCGACAAATTCGTGTTTACATATCAGGGTGACGGCGACCTTGCCGCAATAGGAACCTGCGAGACCGTTCATGCAGCAACACGAGGCGAGAACATCACCATCATCTTTATAAACAACACCATTTACGGCATGACAGGCGGACAGATGGCACCCACCACACTCCCCGGTCAGGTAACCCAGACCACCCCCTTCGGACGTGATCCCAAGGTAGCAGGATATCCCGTAATGGTATGCGAAATGCTTTCCCAGCTCACAGGAACAGCCTATGCGGAAAGAGTATCGGTAGATTCTCCCGCACATATCAATGCAGCGAAAAAGGCTATCCGCAAGGGCTTCGAGGTCCAGAAGAACAAGCAGGGCTTTTCCATTATCGAAGTGCTGTCCACCTGCCCCACCAACTGGGGAATGACTCCCGAGGAATCCATGGAGAGAGTAAGAACAGAAATGATCCCCTACTATCCCCTCGGCGTTTACAAGGACATCACCGCAGAAAACAAGTAATGGAAAGGAGAATATCAGATGACCAGTGAAATACAGCTTGCGGGCTTTGGCGGACAGGGTATTCTTTTTGCGGGCAAGGTGCTTGCATACTGCGGAATGCTTGCAGACAGAGAGGTATCGTGGCTTCCCTGCTACGGACCCGAAATGAGAGGCGGAACCTGCAACTGCTCAGTCTGCCTTTCCGACGAACCCATAGGTTCACCTGTGGTAAACGACCCCGACCTGCTTATCGCAATGAACGAGCCTTCCTACACAAAGTTCATAACCGCAGTCAAGGCAGGAGGCTATGCCTTTGTGGACAGTACCCTTGTGGATTCCGCAAATGTGCGCAGCGATATCCATGAATTCAGAGTACCCGCCACAAGGCTTGCAGACGAAAATGAGCTTAAAGGCGGCGCAAATATAATCCTCATCGGCAAGCTCATCAAGGAAACAGGCGTAATATCCATGAGCGACATCGAAGCCGCAATAAGAAAGATCGTACCCGCCAAAAAGGCACAGCTTATCGAGAATAACCTGAGAGCCATCAAGCTCGGATACGATTATACCGAATAAAATAAAGCCAGCTAACACAAGCAGCCGCATTGGAAACCCAATGCGGCTGTTTTAATATAATAATTTTACTTAGCAGTTTTCTCCGCAAGCTCATTCATAATTTTGCTTATCTCAATCCCCTGAGGACAGTGCCCCTCGCAGGCACCGCAGCCAACGCAGTCCTTCGGCATACCCTTGGAATCAAGTCTCGGCAGATCCTCAAGCGCCCATGGACCGTCGATCTTGTAACGATTGTAAAGCCCCAGAACAACGGGAATATTTATCTCTGCA
Source organism: Oscillospiraceae bacterium (assembly GCA_018110855.1). Lineage (GTDB taxonomy): Bacteria > Bacillota > Clostridia > Oscillospirales > Ruminococcaceae > Huintestinicola. The sequence continues at coordinate 869 of JAGBFZ010000224.1, read as the reverse complement.
GGACATCCGCCGCAGCAGTAGCGGCATGAAGTGCAGGGCACCTTAATAGCCTTGCTGAAAATATCACAGGCGTCAAAAAGGAGCTTTTCCTCATTATCCGAAAGCGCATACCCATCTGAAAACGTGTTAAGGTTATCCTCCATCTGAGCATTGTCGGACATACCGCTGAGAATGACCTTAATGCCCTCAAGACGCTTGAGCCACTTAAACGCCCAAGAAGGAACGGACCATTCGGGACGAGCGTCCTTGAGCAGCTTCTCGGTTTCGGGAGTAAGACTCGCAAGCCTGCCGCCCCTGACAGGCTCCATAACGATAATAGGAATATTTTTCTCACGAAGCACCTCATACTCCGCCTTAGACGAGCCGAAAAGCCAGTCATAATAATTGAGCTGTATCTGAGCGAAATCCCACTCCCGATACTCTGCAAATTCCTTCAGTGTCTGCGGGCTTGAGTGTGAGGAAAAGCCCAGATATTTAATTCTGCCAAGCCGCTTCTGCTCCTCGAAATACTCAATGCAGCCGCTTTTTATGTACATATCGGCAGTATTGTCGGTAACGCTGTGAATGAGATAAAAATCAATACAGTCAACTCCCAGCCTTTGGAGCTGCTCCTCAAAAACAGCCTTAAAATCGGGATTTGCATGAATAAAGAACTTGTCCGCAATATAAAAGCTGTCTCTGGGATATCTCTTCACAAGAGCCTCTTTAAGAAAGCCCTCGGACTTGCCGCCATGGTAAATGTAAGCAGTGTCATAGTAATTCACACCCATAGCCATAGCCCTGTCAATTATCTCCATGCCCCTCGCAAGGTCAATGTCCCCGTCAGAGCCGCCCTTGACAATGGGCAGGCGCATATTGCTCATACCGAG
>JAGBFZ010000223.1 GCA_018110855.1 Oscillospiraceae bacterium | reverse complement strand
GTTTATTCCCGTTATCACGGAAACAGGGTATGAACCGCAGAATACGATAAATGTGATTGCAGAAGTATTGATGCATCCGTATATAAATAATATAGGTGTTTTGCTGCCGATTGCAAAAGTTATTCTGACTGCTGTTGCATTCTCTCCGGTTTTCATTAACCCCAAAGCTGCAGGTCTACTGATTTTTTCTTATTATTCGGCATTACTGCTTGTGATAGGTTTATTTCAAAATATGGCAGAAACAAAATATGGTTTCACTTTTATTCCCGGAAATCTTATAGTACAATATACGATAATGGCATTCTGCATTTGGGATTGTATCAAGGGGAAAAGCCTGTTTGACAAACAAACTATAGACTGCAAAAAGCTGTGGGTCGTTCCTCTGATGCTGCTTGCGCTTTTGATGCCCTATTCTCTCAAAAACGGAACAGTGATACCAGCAATAAATACCGTTTTAACAAATGAAGCCGGGGTGACATATTGCATGATAACACCGGTAATTGTTGGACTGCTCATTTTGTTCCATAAGTCGGTGTATAAGCCGACAATGCATATTGTATCATTCCTTGGATTCGGTTTCGGCATATTGAATATGATGACTTGGTTCGGATTTCGCCTGACGGATTGGTGGATGGGCATTCTTCACCTGCCGCTTTTGATATTAAGCTGGTATGGAGTTCAAATGTCGAAAGAAAAAGCATATCAGGAAAACCTTGCATAATTATATATCATTATTTGAATTATTCGGATATGATAGAAATTTTCTCCTTTGCATGATATGCTGTCACAGATTTAAAATGATTATTCCTGCAAAGAGCAATACACTCGTTAATACCCTGATGAACGGGATAGCGGATAAATTCTCCGTATCCCGTTTTTATTAATTCTTCACTGAAGCTTCCTTTTTCAACTTTGCCGGTCAGAACAGCATATCCGCCTCTTGAAATAAGATGTTCTGAAAGCTCTGCCGAAAGGGGATCATTAAGCTGCGGAGAACTGATAAAGTATATACCCTTATCTTCCTTTGAAACAGAAGAAATTTTCGGCATATCCGAACGGGATTTTTTCCAAAATGGATTTTTATCGGATAATTGCTTTATAAAATGCTCATCACCGTAATATTCCGCATTGATACCGCTTGCCGCTAAAAGTGTTATGATCTCCTCACCCCTGCCGTATTTTGGCACGGGAAGAATAAGGATAGGATATTCTGAAATCAGCTGAGTTACCCTTTCAGTCAATGCTTTGCAATATTCGGCATAGCTTGTCGTATAGTGTCCGTAAGCACAGTCAATAACTGCCCTATCGGCATATATACCCCTTATCTTATCACAGCGGTAAACCAATGTGTTTTCGGTATAATCTCCCGTAAAAAGAATTGAGCTGCCATTTTGTTCAAAGCGATACCATACGCTGCCTGTGCAATGTCCGCTTCTTCCCCAGCATATTTTAAGTCCTTTTATTTCGCCCTCTGCACATGGGACAGCTTCTTCAAGGGTAACAGCTTTTTTAGGTTTAATTTTCATCTGTTCAAAAGTCGGTGCCGAAGAAATGACGGTACCGTCAAAACCACCCGAATAAAGCCATTCCAGCCCTCCGCAATGATCGGCGTGAGAATGGGTGAGAAAGAGATATTCAGCCGATTGTATCTGCTCTTTGCTCAGATGCGGGTATGGCTTATTGTCTCCCGCCATAATGCCGCAGTCAACTAAAAAAGCCGTATCCGGGGAGCTGACCATAAAGCAGCTTCGACCGTGTTCTCCTACGCCGCCTGCAATGTAAAGTTCCATATTATCTGCCTTTCTGTCTGTCAATGACCGTATTTAAAATCAGAAGCGCAGTGGTGGTAAACAGCACGCAAAGCACAGCCATTGCCATTCCGACGGAAACACTGCCTTGTTCAAATTCTCTTACAATATATGTTGATACCACAAGAGTATTTGGCGGCGCTATCAGACTTGCCGTAACAAGCTCTCTGAATGCAATTATAAACGTCATCATCCAGCCTGTCAATACCCCTTTGGATATGAGCGGCAAAGTTATCCTGCGGAAAATATAAAAGGGGCTGCCGCCGAAAACCTGTCCTGCACAAATTAGACTGTCGCTTATCTGAGTAAACGATGAAGATACATATTGTATGGTGTACGGCAGAAACAGCACCACATATGCAAGTATCATAATACCAAAGGTGTTGTACAGCGGTATAATGTTATATATCCTGTTCCAGAAAAGCATTATCCCGATAACAAGGACAATACCGGGCAGCATTTCGGGAAGCATACCCATAGCTTCAACAGCTTTCTTTAGCCTTGACTTTGAGTTTCTAACCGCAATTACCAATAATGTTCCGAGAATTGCACATATGGTTGCGGCGGTTACTGCAAGAATAAAGCTGTTGAGGATAGTCTGTATGCCCTTCTTATTTTCGGTAAAAAGCTCGATATAATGCACAAATGTAAAATTGCCTGCTTTGAAGCCTACTACTCTGAGGTTTATGAGAGATGTGGAAATTACGGAAAAATACGGTATGCCTATGGATATGATAATGACCGCAATAATGTATATCCAGCCGATAATTTTTGCGGGACGGGATAGTTTTACAATGTTAAGGCATCCGCCCTTGCCGCCTACAAGAGCATAGCTTTTTCGTGCAGTTATATAATTCTGCAGCATCCACATTCCAAGACAAATTCCAACAAGTACGGAAGCAAGTACGGCTGATTTGCCAAACTCAATAGGCGCTACTGTCGCATAGCGGTGAATTTCCGTAGTGAAAACAT
>JAGBFZ010000222.1 GCA_018110855.1 Oscillospiraceae bacterium | reverse complement strand
TTTCAAATCTTATCCTGTCCAGTTTTTCAACTGACTTTTGGTTTTTTAGTCTTTCCTTGACTTCTTAATACTCTTCGCTAACCTTTCGGTTAGCTCGGAATTTCAAGGGTTTCTTTGGTCGTTCATTGTTCAATTTTCAAGGTTCTGAGTTGCTCTCGCCCTCTCGGGAGAGAACTTTTTAATTATATCACGTTCATTCAGATTTGTCAAAGAACTTTTTGTATGTTCTTTTTTAACCATTCATGAACACTCACTCTCGTTTACGTTTCTTCCGTTCTTTTCGGATTATCCGTATCACCGACAGCTTTATTATCTTACCATATTATTTCCTCTTTGTCAAGCACTTTTCGACCGGTTTTTCAGATTTGGTGAAAATGCCCTTTTATTTTGCATTATTATTTTCAAAACTCGTCAAATTAACGGCAATTACACTATAATTTTACCAATTCTCACCCAACTTCACAGCATTTACCCGCTCAATCTAAAAATTCAAAAATCATTAAAACTAAATAATTGCATTGCCCGCCGAAACCATTACAATATAATAGTGATAAAAAGCATCAGAAAGGACGAAAAAAATGTCATCTCCCCGCGATCTTACAGCCGGAAAGCCTCTCAGACTTATTCTCGGCTTTGGAATACCGATGCTGTTCGGATTTCTTTTCCAACAGTTTTATAATCTTGCTGATACCGCCATTGTAGGAAGATTTCTCGGCAGTGACGCCCTTGCCGCCGTCGGAAGCACAGGCTCCCTGAATTTCCTTGTTATCGGCTTTGTAATGGGCGTCTGCAGCGGATTTTCCATTCCCATCTCCCAGATGTTCGGAGCAGGCGACCACGGACAGCTAAAAAAATACGCCGCAGGCTCCCTTTGGCTTTGCATAGCCTTTGCCGTTGTCATCACAGCTGTCACATTGAGCTTCTGCTCCCCCATCCTCCGTGCCCTCAGCACTCCCGAGGATATCTTCGACCGTGCATACATATACATATTCACGATCTTTGCAGGCATACCCGCCTATTTCCTTTATAATATGTGCGCCGCTGTCCTTCGCTCTCTCGGAGACAGCAGGACTCCCGTCTCATGGCTGATATTTGCATCTGTCATCAATATAATACTTGATATCATATTTATAGTAGTATTTAAAATGGACGTTTTCGGCGCAGCACTTGCAACTGTAACAGCGCAGCTTATTTCGGGACTTGGCTGCCTTTACAAGGTCTGCCGTGGATTCCCTATTCTATCAATGACAAAGCAGGATATGAAGCCCTCACCAAAGCATATAGGACATCTCCTTGCAATGGGAATACCCATGGGACTTCAGTATTCCATAACTGCCATCGGAGCGGTAATTCTCCAGACTGCCGTAAATCACCTCGGAACCATGTACGTCACTGCTGTCACCGCAGGACTGAGATTATCCGCCTTCATGTGCTGCCCTTTTGACGCAATGGGCAGCACCATGGCGACATATATGGGGCAGAATTCGGGTGCCCGCAAATGGGACAGACTGAATATGGGGCTTGCTTCCTGTACGCTCATAGGACTTATCTATTCGGCAGTTATCTATCTCGTGATACTGCTCACAGCCGACCGCCTTGCCCTTATCTTCCTTGATTCGAACAGCATTGAGCTGGTACCGCTTGTAAAGCAGTATCTCTGCAACATCGCCGCCTTTTATTTTCCCCTCGCCCTTGTAAATATCGTAAGATTTTCCATTCAGGGCATGGGCTTCTCCCCCATTGCGACCCTTGCGGGGGTTCTTGAAATGCTCGGAAGAGGCACTGCGGCATATTTTGTTGGAACGTTGGGCTTCACCGCTGCCTGCTTTGCCGACCCCACCGCATGGATATTTGCTGATGTATTTCTGATTCCCGCCTATTTTCTGTGCAAAAAAAGACTTATCAAAAAAATGCAGATATAACACGGATAATTATTCTCATTTAATTATGCCCGCATAGTTTTTTAGGAAGCTGTGCGGGCATTTCCGATTTTTCAGCCATGCTTCGAAACATACGAAACGATATTATGTTGCAAACAGCCATGCTTTATGATATAATCAGAATAAGATACGCAAAATATCCTGAAATAAGCGGCATTACAGCCCAACCATAACGGAGATGATACTTTGAAAAAATTACCCTATGACCTTATTTTTCGTGTAACGGCAATAATTTTAATGACAGCCGCTCTTCTATCAGCCTGCTTCGGCAGCATTCAGTCAACTAAGGCTATTTTGCTTCCCATAGAATTTCAAGGCGAGTACAGCCCTGACAACGGGAAAACGTGACACACACTGCCGGAAACCCCTGATATTCCTGCGGAGTATAGCAGTGTTACCCTGAAAGGCGGCTTCGGAAGCGAAATTCCCGAAGGGACGCAATTCAACTTTTATCTCGACCATATCAGGATGGAGATCTATATAGACGGTGAGAAGGTCCTTTGGGACAGTGCAAATGAAATAGGTCTTATCGACTCCACCTGCGGCAGAAAATGGATCCATTGGCAAAGCCCCGAAATATCCGAAAACGATGTAATTGAGATAAGGCTTACAAATCCTCACAGATTCGGGAACAAAAACGCATACAATGAGCTGCTGGGAAGCATTTACGGCGGCTCGGAGGATGCGTTCGACAGCTTTATGCTTAAAACGGGTCAGACAAGCAGAGTGATCGGCACTTTCCTGATAGTTGCGGCAATTATGCTTCTGGCAGGTGCGCTGTTCTTCGGACTTTTGCATATTGACAGCGGTGTGACGGTGGGAAATCTCGGTGCATTTGCATTGTTTTTCGGCGGATATTTTATTCTCGATACGGTTGATCTTCCCCTGTGGAGCTGGCTCTTTGCATTCAATACATACGCCCTGCAGATATGTATCATGCTTGCGGCGACCTGTGCGGCGGCGTGCATTGCGGAAAGCATAAACCGGGCAGCAAGAAATACGGCACGGGCGGCAGCTTTTGCCTCGGGAGCAGTCAATGTTGTATCGGCTCTGCTGTCCCTTTTCAAAGTAATGGTCATATATGATACGCTGTTTTTCTGGCTTTCGGCTCATATTGTCATATATGCAGTGCTTCTGGGCTGCTGTATTTGCGAATGTGTCTGCAAAAATGTGACCGACCGTATTGCAATTGCTTCCGATTTTTTGCTTATTATCGCTGCTTTTGCGGATATGGTATGCTTCATTGCAGGCGGTGAAAATGCAGGGATATGCTCAAAGCTCGTTTTTCTGATATTGTTCCTTATTCATCTTGTAAGGATGATCATGGTCATTCCGATGAATTACAAGGCTGCAAGAGAGGCAGAACAGCTTAAAGCCGAGCTTGCCGAAAACCGTATTTCAATCATGCTCAGTCAGATACAGCCCCATTTTCTGTATAATTCACTCAACACCATATACGGGCTTTGTGAAAAGGATCCGACCGCTGCAAAAAAGGCTGTCAGTGATTTTGCGGATTATCTTCGGGGAAATATGGATTCTCTGACAAGAAAAAGCCCTGTCCCATTTGAAACAGAGCTGAGGCTCCTGAAAGCGTACCTGTCTCTTGAACAGATGAGATTTAAGAAAAAGCTCAATATAGTTTGGGATATACAGACCGACAGCTTTATGATACCCTCACTGACCGTTCAGCCCTTAGCGGAAAACGCCGTAAAGCACGGCATATGCAAAAGCGAAAAGGTTGGTACGGTGAAGATATCCTCGAGAGAGCTTGATGACTGCTATGAAATAGAGGTGTCCGATGACGGCGTGGGCTTTGATGTCAATGAGACGAAAAATGACGGAAAAAGTCATCTGGGAATAGAAAACGTCCGAAGCAGACTATGGAAAATGTGCGGTGCAGAACTTGAAATAACAAGCGAACCGGGCAAGGGGACCTCAGCGGTAATACGTCTTCCTAAAAAGAACGCAGACGGAAAGGATTAAAAAGGAGAAAAAATAATATGAGAATAATAGCTGTTGACGACGAAGAAATAGCTCTGGAAAGCCTTGAAAGCGCCATACGTGAAGCCTCTCCCTCTGCGGAAGTGGCAGTCTTTGACAATGGCACCGCTGCCCTTGAATATGCTTCGGAGAACAAATGCGAGGCAGCTTTTCTCGATATTGATCTGGGCAGCTTTAACGGCATTGCACTTGCAAAGGCGCTGAAGCTCAGAGCTCCCGAAATAAACATTATATTTTCTACGGGCTACAGCGAATATGCTCCGGAAGCCTTTGAAATGCACGCAAGCGGCTACATAATGAAGCCCATAACAGCCGAAAAGGTACGTTATGAGCTTGACGACCTCCGATTCCGTACCCCCATAGCTTCACAGGGAAAGCTTTGCATACAGACCTTCGGCAATTTTGAGGTGTTCGCTGACGGAAAGCCTGTTTCGTTCAAGTACAGCAAGGCAAAGGAGCTTCTGGCGTATCTTGTGGACAGGCACGGAGCCATGTGCACAAACGGGGAGGCAATATCCGTTCTGTGGGAAAACGATGACGACCTTGACGGAAAAGCGGTCTATTTCAAAAATGTGCGCCGTAATCTTATTGCCACGCTCAAGGAATGCGGCTGCGGCGATGTAATAATTCAGCAGAGAGGTTCGATTGCAATAGATACAAAAAAGGTGCAGTGCGATTATTACGACTGGATCGACGGCAAGGCGGAGGGAATAAACGCCTATCGGGGCGAATATATGTATCAATATTCATGGGGCGAACTCAGGCATATAGACATAGAATGACATCATAAGCGCATATTCTGCATTTTGTGGCACTCTTTTGGCGCTTATAAGACGTTATAATCATTATTATAACAGAGGTGGCTTTTATGAGGTCTATTCAGACAAAAATATTTTTCTTGATTTTAACGTGTATTGTCGTTTCTTCCGCAATAATCGGCGGAATAGGTATTTTTATCTCTGAAATAACAGTGGACAGCGATTCTGCAAAGATAATGAACCTGCTTTGCAGCGAAAAGGCGCAGGAGCTTAACAGCACTCTCGGACGTATAGAGCAGTCGGTGGATATTGTGACACAGTATGCGGCGGATAACTTAGAAAGCACAGAAAAATTGGCTTCCGACCGTGATTATCTCAGGAGCTATCTGGACGAACTGAGGGCTCTCGGTATGACCGCAGCGGAAAAAACAGAGGGTGCGGTTACATATTATGTAAGATTTGACCCCGAAATAACGGGGGATAATCAAGGCTTTTTTATGGTGAGAAATCCGCAGAGCAGCGCTTTTGAAGCAAATGAGCTTACCGATCTGCTGCTTTACAGCCCCGATGATGTTGAACACGTTGGCTGGTATTATATCCCTTTGCAGGCAGAAAAAGCGGTGTGGCTCCAGCCTTATTACAATAAAAATATAGATGTTTACATGATATCCTATGTCTCACCCATTTATAAGGACGGTATAGCTGTCGGGGTCGCAGGCATGGACATTGATTTCAGCTATCTTACGCAGTTTACCGACAGTATTTTGCTGTACGAAACGGGTTACGGCTATCTTACCGACAGCGACCTGAACGTTGTACACAGCAAAATCAGCCGCCCTTCTTCGTACAAAACCTCTCTTACGGCATATTCCGCAGAAGAAGTCCCTGTTCTTGATTCCGAAAGGGTCTATGACTACGAAATTGACGGAAATAAAATGCAGACGGCTCTGCGTCCCCTTGACAACGGAATGTACCTTGCGGTGGCAGCTCCTGCTTCGGAGATAGACAGAAGCAAAAACATCCTTATATCCAATATTTTGCTGTGCAGCTGCATTATATCACTTATATTTATAATTATCAGCTCAGGCATAGTAAAGAAGATGATACGCCCTCTGAAGGAGCTTGACGCTGCAGCGAAGAAATTTGCTGAGGGGGACTTTGACGTTTCCATAACCGCCGATACAAAGGACGAGATAGGAACTCTTGCAGAGAGCTTCAGCGAGACCGCAGACCGCCTCAAAGCTCAGATGGACTATATAAACAGCCTTGCATATACCGACAGCCTTACGGGCATAAACAACAACACCGCTTATCTGAGGGATACAGCGGCACTGAGAACCGATATTGAAAAGGGAACAGCCGATTTTGCCGTTGCGGTAATTGATGTAAACGGTCTGAAGCATATCAACGATACTCTCGGTCACGAGAAAGGCAACGAGCTTATCAATGCTGCCGCAAATACCGCTTCGGAGGTATTCGGACGTGAAAACACCTACCGCATAGGGGGTGACGAGTTCGCTGTGCTTATGAAAAACACGAACGCTGAAGAGTTTCGCAGGCTTTCGGAAAAATATACCGTTACCCTTGAGGCTCATAAGTGCTCCGTTCCTGTTTCCGCAGCCATAGGCACGGCTGTCTATGACCAAAGCTCGGACGGCAGCTTCGAAGCCGTATTCAGACGGGCGGACGAGGAGATGTACAAAATCAAGGCTGAAATGAAATCCTATAACGAAAATGCAAAGCAATCTTTAAAAGAGTAAAAATAAATAATACGGCGGCATTGCAGCTTTTGTCAGCAATACCGCTGAATTTTTTTGCAATTTTTTTCTTTTTCTGACAATTATGGCTCCCTTTTGGCTCCTTTAGTGTGTTACAATACTATTTGTATAAATATCGTGATTTATTCCGATAAATATAAAGGAGGTATTTTTTCTAATGAAAAAATCAAGGCTAAAGAGGGTGCTGGCAGGCGTTTCGGCGGCGGCAATGGCGTTTTCGCTGATCTCCTATGCCCCTTTAGATTGGGGCTCTGAAAATCCTTATGTTATCGAAGCGAGTGCGCTTGAAGCTGAGAGCGGCTATACAACTGACAGCAACGGAATTATGTCATATAAATTCGTTTCCAATAACAGCGTCGATCTGCATGGCGTTTTTAACAGTAAATGGAAACAGGTAACATATTATAACGGCGGATTCAGAAGCGTTCTGCGTGTTGGAGAAACCCAATACACAAACGTAAATGTAAAGGGCGAATCTGAAACACGCGGTCTGACCGTTAAGTTCGAGCCTGTATTTGTAAGCGACGGAAAGCTTATACAGCTTGTTTACAACGTTACAAACAAAACCGATTCGGAAATAAATTTTGACTTCGCTATCGGTTCGGACGTTCAGATAGGAAGCGATGATTATGCTCCCATAACTAAACTTGATAAAACCAAGGACGGACAGGAAACAGGCTTCCTAATGGAGTCTACCAAACCGGCTGACATGAATTCTGAAGGAATTTATGCAGGCTTCGGCCTGATAATGAACGGAGCCAAAGGAGCAAATGCGTCCGATTTCTGGTATGGATATTATAGGTATGTTGATAGTAATATGTTTTCGTCCGTACCTGCCAATAACCTGACCGGAAAGGACAGCGGAGCGACAGTTTCCTGGAAAGACCGCACAGCCGCTCCCGGCGAGACTGTAAGTCTGTCCGCCTATGTTGGTATCGGCTCTGCCGAGGAGCTTAAAGCGCTTATCAAGGAAATGCTCAGCGCAACCACCGACTACAAGAACGAACAGCTTACCGACCTTGAGCCGAACAGCAAATATGAGCTTACCATTACCGAGAGTGACGGAACTGAGAAAACTCACCCCATCACCTCCACTCCCGAGGGTACTATTCCTATGACGGGAACAGACGACAACGGAGACCCTTACACTATGATAGGCAAAAGCTCATCACTTGTAAAAAAGGGTGACGGAGAGGACACAGAGGACAGCGACCCTATCACAATAGATGTTGCAGACCGTCCCGATGCTCCCGAGGACCCCAATGTTCCCAAAGGAACTGTTGAAGATATCATAAACCCTTCCGATGTGGTAACAACAGATAAGTCGATCACCTTACCCTCCCAGCCGAACACCGAATACACCATTGACGGCGGCAGAACATGGGTAACTCCCGATGATAACGGAAACATTGTTTTTGATAACCTTACCGAGGGCAAGGAATATACCATTCAGACAAGAACTCCCGCTACGGATTCATCTCCCGCTTCTCCCATTTCCGAAGGCGTAAAGATCGTTGTTAAGAATATGGTGACCGAAGATGAAATTGATATAAGCGCTGATGACCTTGTTTTCACAGGCGAGGCTCAGAGCATAGAAGTAAAATGCGATGATCCCGATGTAACTGTTACATATTCCACATCTCTTGATGAGGAATTTACATCCGAGGTCCCCGTATTTACAGACGATGGAGTATATACCGTTTATTACTGCGCAGAAAAAACCGGCTGTTACCCTAAATACGGTTCTTACACCGTTACTATAGTAAAGACCTATGAATTTGACAGCACAGAGCATTGGAAAACTGTTGACGGCGTGAGAATTTCTGTGGGTACTCATACATTCGGCGAGTGGAAAACTGTGACCGAACCCGATTGTGTGACAGAGGGCAGAAAAAAGCACATCTGCACAGTATGCGGTTATTACGAATTTGAAGCGATCGACGCTTCGGGACACACCCTCGAAAAGACTGACAAGGTTGAGCCTTCATGCACCGAGGACGGCAAGAAGGAATTTTATACCTGCACAGTATGCGAAAAGCTTTTCTCCGACAGCGAGGGTGCAGAGGAAATAACATCAGAGGATATTGTTATCGCTAAAACAGGTCACACAGAGGTAACAGATCCTGCTGTTGAGCCTACCTGCACAGAAACAGGTCTCACAGAGGGAAGCCATTGCTCCGTTTGCAGCGAGGATATTGTGGAGCAGGAGGTCGTTCCTGCAAAGGGACACAGCCTTGTTAAGACCGAGAGAACAGAAGCGACCTGCACAGGCGGCGGAAATATTGAATTCTGGACCTGCACAGTCTGCGGAAAGCTCTTCTCCGACAGCGAGGGCAAGGCTGAGATAACCGACACATCAATTTCCGCAAACGGACATCAGTTCTCGGCTGATTGGTCAAAGGACAGCGATGATCATTGGCATGACTGTCTCAACGGCTGCGGAGAGATTTCCGAAAAGAATGCACACACCTACGGAGATTGGAAAATAACTCAGCTTGCGGCTCCTACGGCAGACGGCACAAAGGAAAGAGCCTGCACAGTCTGCGGATATGTTCAGACAGACACTGTAAAATACGTTCCCGACAGTGACGACATCGACACAGGCGACATTAACAACAAAACAGACCCCGATTCAAATGCCTGCCACGGCAACACCGAGCTTACAAAGCAGGATATCGTTGAGAAGGTAGGTCTCACCTCCGAAGAGCTTACGGCAGTTGAAAACGGCGAAAACGTTGATGTAATTCTCGTAATCAAGGACAATACCGCTAATGTTCCTGCTGCCGATAAGGATCTCATCGAGTCTGCAGCTGCTGCTGTTGAGGGCAATGCTACCGTTGTAATACACCTTGATGTCAATCTCTTCAAGCAGATAGGCACATCGCAGACGGCTGTAACCTCAACAAACGAACCAATCAAAATTTCATTTGCAATGCCCGAGGATCTTATCAACACAGATAAGAACGTTACAAGGGAATTCTTCATTATCCGTGTTCATGAAGGAGCTGCGGATACCCTTGACTGCACATTTGACCCTGCAACAGGAAATGCAAGCTTTATGACAGATAAATTCTCAAGCTATGCAATTGCTTACAAGGATACTGTAAATGCGCCCGAACCTGCTCCTGTTGTATATTACCCTGTTATAACAAGCGGCAATGTTACTGCTGATAAGCTCTCTGCCGCTGCGGGCGAGACAGTAAATGTAAAGACGATCCTGGGCTATGATATTATCGTTACCGATGCAAACGGCAAACAGATCGCAAGAACTGCCGAAAGCGGCAGCTTTAAAATGCCCGATTCCAAGGTTTATGTAAAGATCGTTCAGAATGAGACCTTCGGACTTATGGCAAATGCGTGGGATCATTCCTATGTTTACTCCTATGACAGCGAGATGAACCTTATCAAGGTAAACAGCACCAAAAATAAGGGCGTTATCATCATTGATCTGGGCACAGATCATGCAGGCGAAAAGTTCACCCTTTACACAGGCAGAAAGAGCACTGAAAATGCTGTGAAGTCAGGCAAGCTCGATAAAAACGGCAGATTCAAGCTCACTGTCAATAACGGCAGGAACTACACGCTTGTTGTTGAAAACTGATCATTCAGCAATGCTTTTCAAAACGAAGTAAACCGTTAATAAAAATATGCTCTCTCGGAGCTTATTCCGGGAGAGCACGTTTTATATGTTATGCAGCAGAAAGAGAGAAGCTCTGCTGTGTATTTGCAATTTGCAGCTGATTTTTTCCAAAAAGCCTTGACAGCAAAGAAAAAATATGTTAAAATAACCTTACAATATTTCCGTGGGGGAGTAATCTGCTTTATGCACATCATAAAGCGGCAAATCGACATACCGACCGTCAATGCGGTCCGGTTTGCCTTAATTGATAAGACTCACATACAGATACAGCCGAATTGATCGGCTTTGTCTGTATGCGAGTCTTTTTATTTTTCTGCGGACATATACATTTACAAACAGGAAAGGACTTTCAAGCTATGGATATGCTCACCTTATTTCTCATCGCCGTGGGGCTTTCGATGGACGCGTTTGCAGTGTCTGTCTGCAAGGGACTTGCCACTCCTTCGTACAAATTCAGATACTCTCTTATCTGCGGAGCATGGTTCGGGGGATTTCAGGCTCTCATGCCCGGGATAGGATATCTTCTCGGAGTGAATTTCAAGGGCTATATCACATCCTTTGACCACTGGATAGCCTTTATCCTGCTGGGAATAATCGGCTTCAACATGATAAAGGAGGCATTATCCTCTGACGAAGAGGGAGCAGACCCTTCCTTTGCCCCGAAAACAATGATAGTGCTTGCCATTGCAACCGCAATCGACGCTCTTGCGGTGGGCGTGACCTTTGCATTTTTGGAAGTAAATATATTTGCCGCAGTGCTCTTCATCGGAGTCTGCACCTTTGTGATATCTGCTGCAGGAGTGAAGATCGGCTCTGTTTTCGGCACAAAATACAAGTCAAAAGCGGAGATAGCAGGCGGCGTTATCCTGCTTCTGCTGGGAATAAAGATACTCGCTGAGCATCTTTTCGGATAAACGCTGATCATTTTTTCAGCTTAGCTTTCAGAATATCTGCTCCCTCAGCCACAAAGGAGCTTTTAAGTGCAATAAGCACGCCGAAATAAACTATCACAGACAAAACCACCGACAGCAGCATATAAACGATCATGCTCATCTCCAAAAGAGAAAGCAGCAGACAAACGGGTACAATTAATGCCGCAGCAATAACATACTTCCACAGCTCTCTGAACACAAGCTTCAGAGAAATAAATTTTGAAAAGAAATACAGATTTATCAGAAATTCAATAAGCTCAGCCGAAACCGTTGCCGCAGCAGCGCCATTCTGCATAAACATGGGAATAAGGAACAGATTCAGAGAAAAATCAAGCACAGCCGCCGCACCTGTGGAAATGATATTGTATTTCTCCTTTTTCATTGGGATAAAAAAGTGAGAAACGATGAATGTATTTATAGGCACCAAAAGATTCCTCAGCGACATGATCTTTGAAGTTATATCAGCCTCTGCAAAGGTCTCCCCGCTGAATAAAAGGATAATCGGACGGCTCAGCATCATAAGTCCAACTGCTGAAGGAATCGACAGCATCATAATAAAATTGAGCGCTTTCAGAGAAATTCTTTTCACCTCATCATGCATATTTCTTTCCGCATAATAAGCGATC
>JAGBFZ010000221.1 GCA_018110855.1 Oscillospiraceae bacterium | reverse complement strand
GTGAGCAGCTTCACATCGGGAATATAGAACTTGAAGCTCTCATCGGAGGAATCCTCACCGGAGCCTAAGGGTGATATCTTGCCGATAGGCTCGCTGTTGACTACCTCCTGCTTTATGCTGAAGGAAACGGTAGTACCCTGTTCATATTCGCTGTCAATGGAAATAGTACCGCCCATGAGCCCCAGAAGCCTTGTGACAATGGTAAGACCAAGTCCCACACCCTCAATGTTCTGATTGCGCTTTTTGTCAAAGCGGGTAAAGCTGATGCTGCCCGATATCTGAGCAAGATCCTCTTTTTTGATGCCGATACCGCTGTCGCTGACCTTTGCGGAAAGAAGTCCCGATTTATCTCCCGTCGGGGTCCATTTTACCTCTACCTTAACAAATCCCCTGTATGTGAATTTTACCGCATTGGAGATAACGCTGTTGAATATCTGAATTATACGGGTAATATCACCCATAAGATCCGAAGGGATATTCTCGTCTATCTCAGTTCTCAGCTCAAGCTGGGATTTATCCGTACCATATTCCGCATAGGAAAGCACATCTCTGAGCAGCGAGCGGACGGAATAGGGATTAGACATTATTTTCAGCTTGCCGTTGTCTATCTCGGTGTAATCGAGGATATTGCTTATGATGGCAATAAGATTCATGCCCGCAGACTGCACATTGTCGGCGCATTTTGCGATCTCGGGATTTTTTGTCTGCTGCATGATTATCTCGTTAAAGCCGAGAATGGAATTGATGGGAGTTCTGAGCTCATGGGACATTGCGGAAAGGAAATCGGTTTTAGCCTGATTTGCAGCCTGCGCAAGACCCATAGCCTCCTCAGCCTCATCTCTTGTCCGTGCAAGCTCATCCATAGTCTTTGTAAGAGCCTGATAATCGGGCGTCTCCATGGAGAACATGAGCATCATGAATCCGAGGGAAACGGTGAACAGGGAGAAAAGCACATTTGGGATAAAGAACTGTATTATAAGACCCAGAAATGTGGAAATGCTGTATAGGATAATGGATATCTTCTGATTTCTGTTTAAGTGCTTTGCCTCGCTGAGGAGTACTCCCGTGGTGGTGGAAATATAGAAGAATGCCACAATGTAGGTCATGTTATACAGCGGACCGTGGATATATTCGCCCTCGGGAGAGAAGGAGAACACCCAGCCTGTAAAAAAGTTTAACAGAAGAATAATAAAGCAGGTAAATGTGACTGTCCGACAGAATATGTAAAATTTACCTTTTGCTTCTTTGCGGCATATGCCTATCAGGCAGTAAAGCAGGAACTGATACTCCAGCAGGGGGACTGACAGGAAATAGAAGTAATTGAGTATCATATTGATCCAGTTGGGGATATATGCCGCATAGCTTATGGTTATTGCTGTGATAACGTCCAAGGTAACAGCGGTGAACATATAGACCGCAAGCCGCTGAAAGAGCTTGTTCTGCTTTGATTTTGAACTGTACTGGAGGCGTATGTAGAGATTCAGTACAAGGAGATATACTGCTGCCGCAGCTTCAAAATAAACATTGTAAAGCATAGCTATGCCTCCTCCCTGAAATACTCCGCAAGCCTGTCTTTAAGCTTGTTGCAGCTGTCCGCAAAGCCGCGGTGATGCTCCTTGACATAGGAAAGATTATCATTCTTGAGGGCGTTTGCCATAGCAGATGCCTTTGCGGCAAGCTCTTCTGCACCCACGCTCAGCGAGGTTCCCATAATGCTGTGAACGCAAACGCTGTAATTGTTCCAGTCACGGGCTGCATAGTGTTTGCACAGCCTGTCGACAAGGTCGCTCTCAGTGATCTCCCGAAGCACTTCCTTATAAAAGGTGATGTCTCCGCAGCAGAAGGCTATTCCCGCTCTTGTATTGAGAAATTCCAGACCGAAGATATCATTTTTGCTGTAGCGGACCGGCTCATTTTCTCCTAAGGGTATCACCTTATCGGGGGGAAGGAATCTCAGGAGCATTTCCTCAAGCTCGCTTCCCTTGACAGGCTTGGAAAGATAATCCGAAAAGCCCATGGCTATGTACTTTTCCTTTGCGCCCGCCATTGCGTTGGCGGTGAGGGCAATAACGGGAACATTCCTGTTGGGGCCGTCCTTTGCGGTGCGGATGATATTAAGAGTTTCCTCGCCGTCCATCTCGGGCATAAGGTGATCCATAAAGATGATATCATATTGCTCCTTTGCGGCAAGCTCAATGCACTCGTTGCCGCTGTAAACCGCATCGGAAGTGATAAGGGTCTTTTTGATAAGCTCCTGAATGACCTCTGTGTTTATCTTCACATCATCCACAATAAGTATCTTTGCGTCAGGGGCATGGAAGCGCTCTCTGTATTTCTTCTCGGGGAGAACGGGGTTGCGGGGAGTAAAGGCGCCTACAACAGCCTCACCCTCGGTTTCCTGCGGTATCCGCACAGTAAATACCGAGCCTTTGCCGTATTCGCTCTCCACAAGGATAGTACCGTTCATCAGGTCAACAAGCCTTTTGGCGATGGCAAGACCGAGACCTGTTCCTTCAATTTTATGAGTCTGAGCGGAATTTATTCGTCTGAAGGAATCAAAAAGCTTGCTCTTGTCATCATCGGAAATGCCCATGCCCGTATCCTTTACAGAAAAGATCAGCATAATGCCGCCGTCCTCCTGCCCTTCAAAGCCCACAGACATGGTGACAGAGCCTCGGGGAGTGTATTTAACGGCATTTGTAAGGAGATTGGTGATGACCTGTCTTATGCGGAACTCGTCACCGATAAGCTTTTTCGGGGTATCCTTATCCACCTCAAAGGAAAATTTCAGCTCCTTGTCCGCCGCCCTCATGAACACAAGATTATAACAGTCCCTGAGAAGGATGGAAAGGTCATATGGAGCGGTGTAGATATCCATTTTGTCCGATTCGATCTTTGAAAAGTCAAGGATATCGTTGATGATGGTGAGCAGAGAATTTCCTGCGCTGCGGATATTCATGGCATAGGCGGTGATATCCTTGTCGGTGCTTTCTCTGATTATCATTTCGTCCATACCGAGAATGGCGTTGATAGGCGTTCTTATCTCATGGGACATATGAGCAAGGAAGCTGCTCTTGGCGTTATTTGCGCTCTGAGCCGCCTTCATTGCCTTTACAAGCTCCTTGTCCCGCTCGATAAGAAGCTCGCTCTGTTTTTCATAGGAAAATGCCTGATAAACGAACATACAGCCGATAATAATGCCGAAAAATACAAATGAGCTGATGAGATCTGCCGATTCCGCCGCGGGGTTTGAGGGGTGAAAAATAAGGTCGGGACGACAAAGCTCAAGCACCATGCAGGAAACAGCCGAAACCACACCTATTATAAAGGGCAGTATAGATTCCTTTCCCTTGAGGGCAACAAGGGGAGCGATAAGCCCCAGCGCAAACCAGAGCTGAATACCGCTTTTCATGCCGCCGTTGGTAATGAACATGGCGGGCAGCAGCAGCATATCCCCTGCCGCAACAATGACGATGACAGCAAGGCGGACGTTATTTTTCCTGACTGATATCCAAAGGGTCACACCCACAAAGAACACAAGCAGCAGGGAAAACAGATTTCCTATTGTATTAAAGCATAGTATCATTGTAACTGCGGTAGAAATGAGCCCCAGAACCAATGATATTGAAAGCAGTATATTCAGAAGCTTATGCTGAATGTCAAAGCTGTCATTCAGCATAGTATTGCAGAACTTTTTCCATATAGATGATATCACAAGGATTCTCTCCTGTCCTTTTGATGTTTTGCACAAAAAGCCGCTCATATTTTGAGGTGTTTATATTATATCATACATTTACCGCAATTTCAATATTTTTTTAAAATTTTTTGGACATGATACAAAAAATGTAAAAAGCCGAGGAGATCAGGAGCTTTCTTTTTCAGCCAGCTTCCACGGGATAGTTTCGGAGCTTGCTTTTCTGCCGCCCAGAATATCCACCAGCTTGCGGGCAGCGATCGTGCCGATGTTCATATCATCGTATGAAAGAGATGTTATCCTTACAGGTGACATTTCGCTCAGACTGCTGTTGTCAAAGCTCACGACCGCAATATCCTCCGGCACTCTCCTTCCGCAGGCAGTAAGATATTTTATAAGCATATATGCGATCTCATCATTATAGCACACAACAGCAGTGGCATCGCCTATTAATGAAAGAATATCCCCCGATCCGTCGAACAGCCTTTCCTTAGTTTCCGTTGTGTACCATATAGTCTTTTTGTCGGAAACGAAGAGCTTATTGTCAAACATAGCCGATATATAGCCCGAATAGCGTTCATGTCCCTGAATATCATCGGCTTTGAAAATAGACGCAATGCTTCGGTGCCCTTTTTTCAGAAGATAGGTCACAAGCTCATACCCGCCTCTGCGGTTATCCGCACATACATACAGGGGACCTTTAAGTCCGGGATAGCAGCTGTTGAAGAATACGATTGGTATGCTTAGCCCGGCAAGCCTTTCGTAAAGATCGATATTGGGATTGGGAAAAGCCGTCTTTGTTCCCTCCACAAGTATTCCCGCAACAGGATCCCTCAGGATATCCTCAAGTATCCTCCGCTCGTTGCATATCTGATTCCTTGTTGCGGAAAGAATAGCCGAGAAATTATTTTTCGACAGCACCTCCTCAACGCCTCTGAGCTGCCCCGGGAAGATATAGTCGTCGATATAAGTTGCAATAACGTATACCTTACCGCTGTCAGCAGCGGGATTCCTTTTTTTCACCACCGAACCGCTGCCCTGCTTTTTTTCAATAAGATCCTTTTCTTCAAGTATAGACAGCGCTTTTCTTACGGTCTGTCTGCTCACACTGTATATTTCGGTCAGCTTCTCTTCCGTGGGGAGAAAAGCTCCGTTGGGGTAATACCCCGTCTTTATTTCTTCGGAAAGCGAATCTGCCACATATTCATATTTTTTCACCCGTTATCACTCCAAAAACAATACAAATTCTCTGATAAATATAATACAACTTTAAAAACAATTTGTCAAGCGTATTATATACAAAAAACAGATTTTGTAAAAAAGACTAATACAGCGAGCATAATAAACAAAAAACCTTGAAAAACAATGTATGATTTGTGAATTGCAATTGTTATAACCTTGTGATAAAATAAAATCAATATCAATCAGCATAAAATGAATGCGCAGAATTTGTATTTAAATTATAAATTTGTATTATTTTTTGATTCATTTAGAAAGGAATGAAATAAAATGAACAAATTATACTTCATAACAGGCAGTCAGGATCTTTACGGTGAAGAAACTCTCAGGCAGGCAGCAAGCGACAGCAGAGAGATGGCAGCTTTTTTAAGCGATAAGCTCAAAGATATCGCAGAGGTATGCTTCGAGCCTGTTGTAACAACAGCGGCAGAGGCTGAGGACGTTTGTGTAAAGGCGTCTGCCGACAAGGAATGCATCGGCGTTATCATGTGGATGCACACCTTCTCCCCCGCAAAGATGTGGATAAGAGCGCTGAAGGCTCTTAAAAAGCCTATGCTCCATCTTCACACGCAGTACAACGAAAAGCTCCCCTATGACAGCATTGATATGGATTTTATGAATCTTAATCAGTCTGCTCACGGTGACAGAGAGTTCGGCTTTATCTGCACAAGACTGGGCGTAAAGCGTGAGGTAGTTGTGGGCTATTACCGTCATGATGATGTTATCGCAAAAATACGCAGCTTCGCACAGGCTGCCGCTGCCGTTAATTTCGGCAGGACTATGAAGGTGGCAATGCTCGGAAACAATATGCGTGATGTTGCAGTTACCGACGGCGACAGAGTAGAGAGTGAGATATGCTATGGCTGGAACGTAAACTACTACGGCATAGGAGATGTTGTTTCCATCGCAGAAAAGGTCACTGACGCTGAGATCGACGCAAAGCTTGCCGAGTATAACGAGAAATATACAATGGCGACCGATAATGCAGCTGCCGTAAGAGAGCAGGCAAAGTATGAGGTCGCTCTTGAAAAGTTCATCGCACAGGAGAACATCGGCGCATTTACCGATACCTTCCAGGATCTTCACAGACTCAGACAGCTTCCCGGGATCGCAGCTCAGAATCTTATGGCAAAGGGGATCGGCTTCGGACCCGAGGGAGATTACAAGACCGCAGCTCTGGGCGCAGTTCTATTTAAAATGGCAGAAGGCAGAGAAGGCGCAACAGGCTTTATGGAGGATTACACCTACGATCTTACAAGCGGCAAGGAGCTTGAGCTTGCAGCACATATGCTTGAGGTATCCCCCGTATTTGCCGCAGGAAAGCCTGAAATTCAGGTGCATCCTCTCGGTATCGGCGGCAAGGAGGATCCCGCAAGACTTGTATTTGACGGTATTGAGGGCGAGGGAATAGCTGTTTCCATGATAGATATGGGCGACCGCTTCCGTCTCGTATGCGCAGACATCACTCTTGTTAAGCAGCCGAAGCCTATGCCCAAGCTGCCCGTTGCAAGACTTATGTGGAAGCTGAAGCCCGACTTTGCAACAGGCGCAGCAGCATGGATATATGCAGGCGGCGCACATCATGCAGTTGTCTCCACCGCTCTTACCAAGGACGATATCCGCCTTTTTGCAAAGATGACAAATACAGAGCTTGTTATCATTGACGACAAGACCGAAATAAACGCTTTCGAGCAGCAGCTTGCTATGCTTGATACAATGGCTAAGCTCAAGAGGTAAATGCTATGACTGTACAGAAAAAAATTCAAAACAACAAGACCTATCTGGGTATCGAATTCGGCTCTACCAGAATAAAGGCAGTTCTTATCGACGATACCTTTGCCCCCATCGCAGCAGGCAGCCATGATTGGGAGAACCGCTATGAAAACGGTGTATGGACATATTCCCTTGAGGATATCATCAGCGGACTCCGGGACTGCTATGCAAGTCTTGCCGCAGATGTAAAGGAAAAATACGGCATTATCCCCGAATCCTACGGTGCAATGGGAATATCGGGCATGATGCACGGATATATGGCATTTGACGAGAATGATGATCTTCTCGTTCCTTTCAGAACATGGAGAAACACCATTACCGAGCAGGCAGCTTCCGAGCTTTCCCAGCTTTTTAAATTCAATATTCCGCAGAGATGGAGCATAGCTCATCTTTATCAGGCTATCCTCAATAATGAGGAGCATATCTCAAAGATATCCCATATCAACACCCTTGCGGGATATATCCACTATCTTCTGACAGGAGAGCGCAGTGTAGGAGTGGGTGAGGCTTCGGGAATATTCCCCATAGAGAACGGCACCTATAACGCAAAGTATATGGAAAAGCTTGACACACTTCTCAAGGAAAAGAACTTTGACGGCGATATCAGAGAAATACTTCCTGCCGTACTCAGCGCAGGCGAGGGAAATGCTGCCCTTACAGAAAGCGGAGCAAAGCTCCTTGACCCCACAGGTGTTCTCAAGGCGGGCGTAAAGCTCTGTCCTCCCGAGGGTGACGCAGGAACGGGAATGGTTGCCACCGACAGTGTTCTTCCCCAGACGGGAAATGTTTCCGCAGGCACATCAATTTTTGCAATGCTTGTTCTCTCAAAGCCGCTGCTTGGCTATTATCCCGAGATAGACGTGGTTACTACTCCCGACGGTTCTCCCGTTGCAATGGTTCACTGCAACAACTGCTGCTCCGAGCTTGACGCATGGGTAAATGCTTTCGGAGAGTTTGCGGCGCTTTGCGGCGATCCTATGGATAAATCAAAGCTTTACGAAACACTTTATAAAAATGCACAAAACGGCGATCCCGACTGCGGAGGCACTGTGGCATATAACTTCCTTTCAGGCGAACCCGTTGCAGGTGCGGAAAACGGCAGACCTATGTATTTCAGAACTCCCGACGGAAAATTCAGCCTTGCAAATTTCTTCCGTGCACAGCTTTATTCCTCAATGGCTGCACTGAAGCTTGGAATGGATATCCTCTTTGAGAATGAAAAGGTATCCGTACAAAAGATAACGGGACACGGCGGACTTTTCAAAGTACAGGGAGTTGCGCAGCAGTTTCTTGCAGACGGTCTTAATAGCGCTGTTTCAGTAATGAAAACAGCAGCCGAAGGCGGCGCATGGGGCATGGCAGTACTTGCTGCATATGCAGCTTTAGGAAACGGAAGATCGCTTCCCGAATTCCTTGAAACAGAAGTATTCGCTTCAATGGAATCCGTCACTGTTCAGCCTGATGAAAAGGGTGTGGCAGGCTTTGCCGCATTTATCGAAAACTATAAAAAGGGTCTGTCAGCTGAATATGCTGCTGCAAAATAACCTGAAAGGAATCAAACAAAATGCTTGAAAAATTAAAGCAGGAGGTTCTGGAGGCAAATCTCCTTCTTCCTAAATATAACCTTATTACATTCACATGGGGAAACGTTTCGGGTATCGACAGAGAAAGCGGAATGATTGTTATCAAGCCCTCAGGCGTTGCCTATGACGGTATGACTGTCAGCGATATGGTAGTTGTGGAGCTTGCTACGGGAAAGGTAGCAGAGGGCAAATGGAAACCCTCAAGCGACACCCCCACACATCTTGAGCTTTACCGTGCATTTCCCGAAATAGGCGGAGTCGTCCATACTCACAGCCGCTGGGCAACATCATTTGCCCAGGCAGGCATGGGAATTATCCCCATGGGCACAACTCAGGGCGATTATTTCTACGGCGAGATCCCCTGCACAAGGGAAATGACTCCCGTAGAGATCGCAGGAGAGTATGAAAAGGAAACGGGAAGTGTCATTATCGAGACCTTCAAGGATGTTGATCCAATGTCGATCCCCGCAGTGCTCGTAAAGAGCCACGGCCCCTTCACATGGGGCAAAGATCCCCACGAGGCTGTGCATAATTCAGTTGTGCTTGAAGAGGTAGCCTTTATGAACTACCACGCAATGTCAATGAATCCTTCCGCAGGACGTATGCAGCAGGAGCTTCTTGACAAGCACTATCTCAGGAAGCACGGAAAAAATGCATACTACGGACAGGGCTGACAAACATCCGTAAAGAACGGAATGCAGCTGCCCCGCTCACATTGACAGAACGGCCGGTATTGTCCAAAACGGTCAAAATGCGTGGAATCTAAGTGGTACTGCACTGCGGTAACAGACACATATTTTGACACACATTTGACACCGAAATCCGCCAAATGACTCCAAAATAAGAAGGAATAGGGGTAAGAGGCAGCAGGTGAAGTAAAAAAAGCAAAAGCCACGCAAACAGCTTGTCTGCGTGGCTTTTGCTATGATAGCATAGTATGATTTAGCAGGGGCAGAAGGATTCGAACCCTCGGCACGCGGTTTTGGAGGCGGTTTGCCGTATTGCTTGAAATCGGCGTATTTACGTGGTTGTCGCCTATGCCGTTGAGGGGATTACGACGGAAATACGACACATTATGCTTCTACGATATTTTGCTCACAATTGCTAAAACGTCCTCTTTTTTGTATTCTTGATTTCTGTTCGATTTCCTCTGATGACATTTCAGATGATATTTTTAACAATGTCCTTTCAAGAGCAGGATTTATTTTTACATTTCTTTCCTGTTTTCTGCGTACTATTCCATAACAACCAACGGGGGATATGTAAATATCATCTGGGGCATCAGCTGATACTATATCTTTCATAGTTGAAAAAACGCACTCTT
>JAGBFZ010000220.1 GCA_018110855.1 Oscillospiraceae bacterium | reverse complement strand
CCCCCAACAACAGATCTCTCAGCCTTACATACAAAACCACGGACAGAAATGAGATCAGATCCATGCAGAAGGAGATCGAATCCTCTGTAAACAATATTCTGAGCAAGGCTAACAAGTACAGCGGTACTGTTTCAAAGCTCAAGGTATTCTTCGACTCCATCGTTCTTCAGAGCGAATTCAGTATGTCCTCTTCCGGCTACAACAGCACTATCTACAACGGCTTTACAGCAAAGGGCGAGCTTCAGTGCGCAGGCTATGCAAAGACTATGCAGTATCTCTGCGATATGGCCGGCATTGAATGCTGTGTTGTCCGCGGCTCCGACAAGGAAGGCAGCTCTCATGCATGGAATGTTGTTTACTGCGAGAATGGTTACTACAATCTTGACGCAACCTGGGGCGACCCAATCAACAAGTTCGGCTCAAGCTATGCTCAGTATGAGTTCTTCCTCGTTCCCGACGCATGGATCCACAACAAAACTCACTGCAATGTAAGCACTCTTCTCAGAAAGAGCGGCGCTGTAAAGCTTTATAATCCTCCTGCCTGCACAAAGGAAGCCTGCAACTATTTTGCTGCATACAGCAAGCTCTACGACAACGCTGCTGACGCTGAAAAGGGTATGTATGCCGCTATTGACGATGCTATTGCAAATGGCAAAAACGTTGCTCAGATCCGTGTAAGCTCTCAGGCTGACTATGAAACTCTCACAAGCACCGAGTATTTCAAGAAGTTCCAGACCTATGCAAAGGGCAAGTCCTCCTCTGTTAAGCAGCTTGAAAAGAAGGGCTCTTATACGGCAGGCGTTCAGGTCGTTCATTACGATATCGTTTATAATTGATCTGTCTGCCTGTAAAGCGATTCGTGACCACCCTCCCGCATTGTTCATCAAGCAGACTTTGCGGGAATGGTCCCATGAATTTATAATTTCAGTTTCTGTATGACGACACCCTGTATTTTACTATACTGCAAAAAAGAAAGGATAACCAAAATGAAGAAAAAAATCTCTGCTGTTTGTGCAGCAATACTTATTTCAGCTTCCATGTTTTCAGGCTGCGGAAATAACAAGGTCGAAGAAACCCCTGCTGAAACCTCTATAAACATTATTCAGGACGGTACAGAGGCTCCCTCTCCCGAGGAAAGCTCCTCTTCCGAAACAGAATTCGTTGACCCAGGCGCAAATATCGACTTCGGCGGTAATAATGCTTCCTCCGATATCCCTGATATTCCCGATTTTCCCGAGAATGCTGACACTGAGGCAACTCTTCCTGACAATCACGATGAGATCGTAAACATGATCGAGGGTGGAATTGTTACCGAAAAGGCTCCTGTTATCACAGAGTATAATGTTGATTTTAAGACACGTTACGGCTACAATACTCTTAATGATCAGGAAAAGGCTCTTTATGCTGATATTCTTGAGGCTGCTAAATCCGTTAAAACTAAGGTTAAGGTAGACGAAAGTGTTACCGATGAGATGTGGCTCAAGGTTTATGGCTGCCTTTATATGCAGGAGCCTCAGCTCTTCTGGCTCGCTTCCAAGGGCGTCACAAAAGGAAAGCTCAGATACTGGGAGGTCGATCCCGATCTTATCGCTTCCATGCAGAAGGAAATTGAGAAAAATGCTGCTGAAGTCCTCGCCAAGGCTGACGGCAAGGATACCTTCGGCAAACTCAAGGTTTTCCATGACTATATTACTCTGAATAACAACTTTGTTAAGGAAGAGGGCTTTAATCAGACTATTTACGGCGGCTTCGTAAACGGCGAGATACAGTGCGAGGGCTATGCAAAAACTATGCAGTATCTTTGCGATATGTCGGGTATTGAATCAGTTGTTGTTGTCGGCAGCATTGAGTCAAACGACTCTCACGCTTGGAACGTTGTAAAGGTTGACGGCGATTGGTACAATCTGGACTGCACTTGGGATGATCCTATCCTTAAAGAGGTAGATGAGACTACTCTCAGATACAGGTACTTCCTTGTTCCCGATGAGTGGATCCATAACAAATCCCACTTCAACGTTAACACCAAGGTTTCGGGTACTCAGATAAAGTATTTCGATCCCCCCAAATGCACAGCTACAAAAATGAATTATTTCAATGTTTCAGGTGAGCTTTATTCCGACAAGGCTTCCGCTGAATCTGCTCTCAAGGATAAGCTCAAGTCCTACGCTGCAAACAAGATGAGGGCAGTTGAGATCCGTGTTGCAAGCAAGGATGTTTATGACGCTATCACAGGCAATCTCAAGGAATATGCTTCCTGGATAAAGAGCGAAAATTCTTCGGTTTCTTCTGTTGCTTCCAACTGTGATCCAAACACTCTCGTTATTGAGCTTGATCTTAACTACTAATGGAGATGAACAGGCTTCGCTTTTTAGGTGCTCTGTGCGCTGCTGCCTTATTTTCCATTACAGCAGGCTGTTCAAGGGTTGAGGAATCTCCCGTCTCTGATGGGGATCCCTCTTTCCCCGAGGGCAGCCTGTCTGCAAATGAGGACATTCACTTTGACAACAGCAGATATATTTACAGCCTTCTATCCCCAAAGGAACAGGAATATTACGACATTATCCGTGACGCTGCCATGGATTTTCGTGACTATGCTGTTTTTCCCGAAGCTGTGGATCCTGATACCCTGAGAAAGGTATATATTTCCGTTTATTATCAGGAAGAGGATATTTTCTGGCTGTCAAGTATGTTTTATCGTCCTGCTGCAGATTCCGATTCCCTTATGCTGACCTATCGTTTCGACAGAGAAGAATGTGAGCCTCTCATAAATGCTGTTGAAGAAAAAACGAGGGAGATATTAGACAGCATTGATGTTAATTCCTCGGATTATGAAAAGCTGAAAGCATTTCACGATTATCTGGTTTTAAATTGCTCATTCTCTAAGGATACAAAATATGCAAACACGATCTATGGCTCGCTTTGCGACGGCTTTGCTCAATGTGAGGGCTACGCCTTTGCTTTCGATTACCTGTGCAGCAAAGCCGGGATCGATTGCTTTACTGTTTCAGGTACCAATTCCGATGGCGATGCTCATGCATGGAACATGGTCAGACTGGAGGATATGTGGTACAATGTAGACTGCACCTGGGACGATCCCATTCTATCCCCTCACGATGAGGATTTTATCAGATATTACTACTTCCTTACCGCTGATTCCGACATTATCGGAGTTACCCATTTTCCCGACAGCAATAATTATTATGCTTATCCCATCTGCACTTCCACTGAAAATTACTACAAGCGGGATGGATATTTTGCTGACTCTGCCGAAGAAGGCGTGAATCTTTTAGGTAAAGCTGCGGCGGACGCTCTGCAAATTGGCAGAAAGGATGCTGCTGTCAGATTTTCCGATGAAAGAGCTTACAAATCTGCTGTGAGCCGTCTCTGGGACAGCGGGGAGATCAAGCAAGTCTTACAATTTGCGAACAACAACTCTGATTTTAAGGTCAACAGCGATAAGCACGTCCGCTATCTTAACGATGATGAGCTTATTATTCACATTTCCATGATATACCAATAATCCTATGGAGATCAGATCAACAATGAAAAACTACCGATCACATTTTTTTAGAATCATTTCATTTGCAGCTGCACTCTTAATTCTTGGAGGCTGCGGAAATAAAATTGAATATCCTGAGGGTGCGGATACTCTCCCCACTTATTCGGACACGGGAAGCGTTCTGACAGTTTATGCCACCTCCGAGAGAACCACTCCCTTCGAAAATACGGTGACAACTGCTGAGACTTCTGTTTCCGAAACAGTCACTACTGTTCCCGATACATCATCCGAAACCGATACGGAAACGGAAACTGTCCCGTCTGAAATCGAGACAAATTCTGAAACAAGAAATTCTCTCGCTCTGGAGGACGTTCCTGATGTAGGTATTTCAGAATATTACGAAAAGACACAGACCTCTCCATCTCTTCCATCTGTTACAGCGTCTCCAACTCAGACTTCTTTGCAACTATCAACAGCTTCATCTTCTGCGGAGATCACCGTTTCAGAGACGGTTCCTCAGGTCAGCACCACTGTTAATGAAAGCATTTTCACTCTCCCGGAATCAACAGCTGTTAAAGATAGATTGGATGATTCTGATATTAACATTTTGCTTACTGATGGCAGAAAAAGCAAATACACGGGAAGAGATATCATTTCTCACCCGTACAGCTACTATGCTCTTGACCGGAAGCATCAGGATCTTTACGATCGTCTTGTAACCGCTATGCTCGACTGCGAGGACAGTATAACATTTTCTGCTGATGAAAAGATAAGCCTTGATGACCTTTTCGACGTTTATCAGCTTATTTACAATGAAGAATACAGACTTTTCTACATTACTTCCACAATTAAATATAATAAGCACTTTAACTCGGATTATATCAGAAATATGACATTCACTTACAAGGTTCCTAAAAATGAAATTGTTTCTATGCAGCGTGAAGTCGACACTGAAACTGACAAGATCCTTTCAATGATTACTCCCGATATGAATGATTACGAAATTGTCAAACTTTTACATGACTATATTATTAAAAACTGCACTTATAATAATGAGTCTGAAAATCCTAATACAATATACGGCACTCTTGTTCAGAAAAATTCTCTTTGTCAAGGATATTCTCAGAGCTTTACCTATCTATGCTCCCTAGTGGGTATTGATTCGTTAATAGTTACAGGTGTTGCAAACGAACCGCATATGTGGAATATTGTTAAAATGGACAATGATTATTATCACATTGATCTTACCTGGGACGATCCTGACAGGGCTTCTACCCCTGATTATGTCCGCTATGATTATTTCGGTCTGACCGACAATCGAATCAGAGAACTCAGGCAAGTCGATGACTATAATTACGAGATCCCAAAGGCAAATGGTACAAAGTATCAGTATTATTATTACAATAATCTAGTGGCAGCAAGTGTTTCTGAAGCGAAGAAGCTAATTATTTCCGAAGCCCTCAAAGCTTCAGAAGCCAAGGCATCAACCATTCAGATATTGTGCAGTGATGATGATGTTTTCAAAGATGTTAACGATCTGTTCTTCGGAAACACTGCTGATAACGCTATCGGTATTCTTGAAAGCGTTAAAAAGGACGCTAAAAACCTTTTTAATACCGAGTCCCTTCACCACCAGGAAAATTCAAAAACAAGAACTATTAAAATTTTCCTGGATTATCTCGACTAAGTACGGAGGAAGTCTATGCTTTGCAGCAGAAATAAAAACAGAATAATCGGCGCTGCTGCAGCTTTTTTCCTGCTGATCACCGCTCTTTCCGGCTGCACTGAGACTGAAGGGATAACTGTTATTTCTGACGGTACTTCTACTGAGCTTACCACATCTGTTTCCGAAACGGATAATTACTCAGAATCGGGACTCTATATTCCCGACAAGATGGTT
Organism: Oscillospiraceae bacterium; assembly: GCA_018110855.1. Lineage (GTDB taxonomy): Bacteria > Bacillota > Clostridia > Oscillospirales > Ruminococcaceae > Huintestinicola. Next base: position 4,940 of record JAGBFZ010000220.1, on the reverse strand, counting down.
ACCAAATATGCATCTCTTGATTATGATGATCGTATGCGTGATGTTTATAACAGTGTAGTAAATACTATCGTCAACTTCGACAGTTATGCTCATATGCCCTTGACAATAAGCGAGACAGATTATGTGAAGGTGCTTGAAGCTGTCCGCTGCGAACAGCTGATGCTGTTTTATCTGGAAAACAGGACTTTAGGAGATTTCGATATTACCGCTCACTCCTATACTGTGAATTTCTCATACAAAACCTCTGTGGAAGAGGCTAATGAAATGCTCAGAGCTACTGAACAAGCGGCGATGGAGATCATTTCACAGCTTGATGAGGATATGTCCGATTATGAAAAGCTGAAATTCTTTCACGATTATCTTGTTCTTAATGTGGAAAGCTCTGTGGAAGGTGATTATGTTGACTCCATCTATGGTGCACTTGTAAATAAAAAAGCCCTTTGCGAGGGCTATGCAAAGGCTTTTTCCTATCTGTGCAACCTTGCAGGAATTGAAAATATGATCGTTACAGGTTACACGGGCGTTGACCATATGTGGAACATGGTGAAGCTTGAAGGCAGCTGGTATCATGTTGATATTGGCTGGGATCAGCCTGCTGAGGCTCTCAGGACGGAATATCCCGATCTTATCCTTTATCAGTATTTTCTCACCAATGACGATATTATCACCAATAACCGAAGCATTAACAATTACTTCTGCTCCCCTCCTCATGCAGAAACTGATACTATGAATTACTTCATTTATGAAAACAGATATGCAAATGATTATGATGAGGCTCTGAAAATCATTGAGGATTCATGCAGAAGGTGCATTGACACAGGTGAGAAATACTTCATGCTTAAATTTGATTCCTCAAATCTTTGTCTGCAGACAATTTCAGAGCTTATTAAACCTGACGGAAGTGGTGTCTCTGACATTGACAGGATCGTTCAGGGGCTTAATTTCAAGGGGCAGATAAGCTATATTGATTACTACAAGCAGTATAGGATACTGATTTTTGTGGTGGAATAAAAAACGGCAGGATCAACCTGCCGCTTTTTCATATTTATACTAATAACCAATTGTTCTATGGATAAAGACGGTGGATAGAATACGTCCAATCAAGGAAAACGACCGCAGGCGGGCTGTCGCCCGGCAAGGGAGTTTGACGCAGAGTGGGCGTATTATAGCCGCCGTATTTTGTACATAGGTTATTGGTTATTAGTATTATATGTCAGCTGCCCTTTTTGAACTGCTCAACATCGGGAACAGTGAATTTTTCCGAAGGGACTGCCCTTCCACGAAGCTTTCGCCGTTCCTTCTGTGCCTTGATGACCTTCTGGCGGGAAAATTCTTCTCTTTCCTTTTCCTCAAGGCTGTTTTCTATGAATTTAACCGTGGACTCATACTTCGGGATAACGATATTTTTCAATGCGTTTGCTCGGGTCTGAGCCTTTTTTATTGCATTTGCAAGGCGAAACACGCTGTTATCTACCTCGGCAAGCATGGCTGTCATCTGCTTAACACGATTAAAGCAGATATACGCCATATCTACATTTCCGTCCGTATTCTCAAAGCCGTAGGTGAGATGGTTTGCGGACACGTCAAGGCTTACCTTTGGCAGTTCGCAGCCCATTACGCTGCGGTATGTCACGCTTACGCTCTCCTCCACAGGCATTCCCTCGGCTACTCTGCTTATAAGTCCCATAGTGATATTTGCCCGCTGCAGAGCGGCATAAGCGTCTTTATAGGTATCGGTTATGGAGCTGCGGAGAGCTTTTGCGGCGTCAACCATCATCATTAACTCCCTTATCAGCACGTTTCTTTTTCGGTCAAGAAGTTCATAGCCCACCTTTGCAAGCATAAGGCTCTTTTTTACATTCAAAAGATTTCCTTTGGTGGGGAAAACTTGATCTGCCAACCGATCTCACTCCTTTATTGCGTAAACTGCGCCGCCTTTTCGGGGTCGTATTTCTTATCGAGCAGCTTTTCATCCACACGATCAAGTGCGGAACGGGGCAGGGTGGACAATAGTGCCCAGCCGAGATCAAGCGTTTCATCTATGCTGCGGTTCTCATCAAAGCCCTGATTTACAAAATGCTTTTCAAAAAGCTGTCCGAAGCGGAGATAGGATTTATCCAGCGGCGAAAGTTCCTCCTCGCCGATTACTGAAGCGAGCGCTCTTGCGTCCTGCACCTTGGCATATGCCGCAAAAAGCTGATTTGCACAATCGGAATGGTCTCCTCTTGTAAAGCCCTCTCCTATTCCGTCCTTCATCAGTCGGGAAAGGCTTGGAAGCACTGCCACAGGCGGATATATGCCATTCTGGTCGAGACTTCTGTCAAGAACTATCTGCCCCTCAGTGATATATCCCGTAAGGTCGGGAATGGGGTGGGTAATATCGTCATTGGGCATTGTAAGAATAGGGATCTGTGTTACGGAGCCTTCCGAGCCTTCAACGATACCCGCTCTCTCATACAAAGAAGCAAGGTCGGAATAGAGATATCCCGGGAAGCCCTTTCTTGCAGGGATCTCGCCCTTTGATGAGGAAAATTCACGAAGCGCCTCGGCATAGCTTGTCATATCTGTAAGAATAACGAGGATATGCATATTCTTCTCGAAGGCAAGATATTCTGCGGCAGTCAGTGCGCACTTTGGCGTGAGTATTCTCTCAATGATAGGGTCGTTTGAGAGATTCAGAAACATTACAACACGCTGAAGAACGCCGCTTTCCTCAAAGCTTTTGCGGAAATAGTCGGCTATATCGTTCTTTACGCCCATTGCGGCGAATACCACAGCGAAATCCTGTCCGCTTTCCTCGGCTATTTTTGCCTGACGGACGATCTGCACTGCAAGCTTGTTATGGGAAAGTCCCGAGCCTGAGAATATGGGAAGCTTCTGTCCTCTGATAAGCGTTGTCAGGGCATCAATGGAGGAAATACCCGTATTGATATAGTTTCGGGGGTAGGAACGGGAAACGGGATTTAAGGGCTTGCCGTTGATATCCGCATATTTTTCGGCGTATATCTCTCCAAGTCCGTCAATGGGTCTGCCTGCGCCGCTGAAAACTCGTCCGAGAAGCTCCTCGGAAAGAGGAATTTCCATTGGCTTTCCCGTAAATCTTGTTCGGGTATTACGAAGGGAAAGTCCCTTGGTTCCCTCGAAAACCTGCAAAATCGCTCTGCTGCCGTCTATCTGAACAACTCTTCCCGTTCTTACGGAGCCATCGTCCAGCCTTATCTCGGCAACCTCGTCATAGGACACGCCTGTTACGTTGTCAAGGGCGATAAGAGGACCGTTTATTTCCTTTAACCCGATGTACTGAACAGCCATTATCTTCCCTCCTCGGTGCAGACCTTGACTGCTTTTTTCACTGTCTGCTCGATCTCAACGTCAAGTCGGCGGAACAGCTCGGGCTTGTCGTTGGGTATATCATATTTCATTTTTATGACCTTTTCAAATATTCCTGTGGATATGATTCGGTTTATGGGGACGCTCTTATCCACTGCACTGCGACATTCGTCATACAGCTTCAGGATAGATCTCATCATTCTGAACTGCTTATCAAGAGGAACATAGGTATCGTCCTTATGGTAGGCATTCTGCTGCAAAAATCCAACTCGAATAACTCTTGCGATCTCGATTATCAGCTTCTGATCGTCGGGAAGGACGTCTGCGCCTATAAGCTTTACTATTTCCATGAGCTTATTTTCCTCGATAAGCAGCGAAGATATCCGCTGACGGAAGGTGAGGAAGTCTTTATCCACATTTTTATAGTAATACTCGCTAAGATCGTCGGTATATTCGGAATAACTGTTATTCCAATTAATAGCGGGATAGTGGCGGGCATAGGCAAGGGATTTATCCAGCGCCCAGAAGCAGCGAACAAATCGCTTTGTATTCTGAGTTACAGGCTCTGAAAAGTCCGAACCCTGCGGAGATACGGCTCCGATTATGGACACGCTGCCCTCGCTGCCGTTCAGATTCTCCACATAGCCTGCTCGCTCATAAAATTCTGAAAGTCTTGAGGGAAGATATGCGGGGAAGCCCTCTTCGGCAGGCATTTCCTCAAGTCTGCCGCTTATTTCACGAAGCGCTTCTGCCCATCGTGATGTGGAATCCGCCATTATTGCGATATGATAGCCCATATCACGATAATACTCGGCTATTGTTATGCCTGTGTAGATAGACGCCTCACGGGCTGCCACGGGCATATTGGATGTATTAGCAATAAGAACCGTTCTGTCGGTAAGGGGACGGTTGGTCTTTGGGTCGATAAGTCCCGAAAATTCCTCAAGAACCTGCGTCATCTCGTTTCCACGCTCGCCGCAGCCGATATATACGATTATATCTGCGTCACACCACTTGGCAAGCTGATGCTGAGTCATTGTCTTGCCCGTTCCGAAGCCGCCCGGTACGGCTGCTGTGCCGCCCTTGGCAATGGGAAGAATGGTGTCGATGACACGCTGTCCCGTTATAAGGGGTCGGTCTGCGGGAAGGCGTTTTTCAAAGGGACGTGACTGCTTGATGGGCCATTTCTGGCACATTGTCAGCTCATGCTCGGTTCCGTCGGGGGTCTTTATCCTGCATATCACATCGTTTATGGTATATTCCCCGTTTTCTGCGGCAAATGTTACCTCGCCCCTCATATTTGGAGGTATCATACAGCGATGCTCAATAAGTGGCGTTTCGGGACATACTGCAAATACTGCTCCCCCATGTACCTCGTCTCCTGCAGATACCTTGAGAGTCACACTCCATTTTTTCTCGGTATCCAGGCTTTCGATATTTGAACCGGGAGAAATATATGCTCCCGAAAGCTCCTCGATCTTCTTGAGGGGACGTTCGATCCCATCAAAAATATTTGATATTATTCCCGGTCCGAGAACTGCGGACACAGGTGCTCCCGTTCCCACAACAGGCTCCCCGGGTTTCATTCCTGTTGTGACCTCGTACACCTG
>JAGBFZ010000219.1 GCA_018110855.1 Oscillospiraceae bacterium | reverse complement strand
TCTGTTATTTCCTCTTCCGTTTCATCTTCCTCGGGTACAACAGTCTCAGCTGACTGAGCTGTTACTGTGGAAGCACCTCCTTCTCCGTAAGGGTCGTAATCATCAGCAAATGGGTCGTAATCATCACCGAAGAAATTATCCGTTTCGCTTTCCTCAGAGCTTTTCTCCTCGGAATCGGTTTTCTCAGAAGCAATAGTCTGTGAAGTCTCCATGATCTCGGGCGTTTCCTCGCTTTTTCCGCTGCAGCCCGAAGCTGACAGACAAATCATTAGTGCCATTGCAGCCGCCCAGAATCGTTTGAATACGCTTTTTTTCATAGCCCCGTCCCCCATAATTCAGATTATTTGATTTAAAAAACTGCAGATTTACGGCTTAGCAAGCCATAACACTGCTCCCATTGAAATAAACTCCATTGCAAACATCAATACGATGAACAAAATAAGCAGAGCTGCAGATGTTCCGCCTGCCTGCTTTAATGCAAAGGAAACGTTCTGTCCCGAGTCTGTCGCCTGTTTCTTGATCTCGGAAGCCTTTCCCAGAGCATGGCGATAATAAAAATAATTCGAAAATCCCGCAAAGAAAAACACTCCCACAAAATGAAGAACATTTGCAATTCCCGATAAAGTAAGGAACGCACCGCTCATTAAATTTGTGGAAACCAGATTTTCAATGCTTTCGGCAATATACGGAAACAGCTGCGAGTACAATGTCCTGTACGCATCGTCCGTAAAAATGGTTTTCATTGACTCCGCAATTGCAGGGAAGCCCACAATAGTCTTGAAAATAAGCGTAAGCACCGCAGCCATGGGCATTTTCCTGTATGCATAGTACAGCTCGGGGAAAAACATTGCAGGGAAATTCAGGCTGAGCTTTATATTAAGATTCTTCATGTTCCTGAATTTCGGCAGATAGTAATGAGTGTTTGAGCCTACATAATCACCCATATCCTTTACCGTAACGGCATCGTCAAATTTTTCCTCGGGATTGAAGCCGCATAAGGGATCGGAGAAATTTATCATAAAGGGATAGATATTCTCCATTTTACTGTCAACAGCTTCCATTGCAGGGTCGGATGTCTGCTCGGGAGCCTTTCCGTTCTGAGAAAAGAAAAAATCCGTCGGTGCACCGCATTTGTCGCAGAAAAGCTGATCCTCCTTCAGAGAATTTCCGCATTTTTTGCACTTTGCTCCTGCATTTTCCTCCGCATTGACTTCCTTCCAGCTTTTGCGGCTCTCATGCAGCTCGGTGTTAATGCAGCTGCCTTCCTTTTTCCAGCATTCCCTGTGATAGGGTGTGCCGCATTCGGGGCAGACAACTATATCATCCTCAGAAGTAAATTTCTTGCCGCAGGACTTACATTCACAGCCTGTATAATCAAACAAGTTTATGCCTCCTAACACGTCCCGATAAGGACTGATTTCATTATAGCACATTCATTTTCAAAATACAAGGAATTTTTTGACTTTCATCATTTGAACACAAATAAATCACTTAACCGCTATTGAAAAAATCCCTCAGAGTGATATAATAGCATTGAAGAAATATGTCATTGGAACATACAATTTTTTCAAGATGAAAGAATGATAGATATGAAAATAATTTTTAAAAGAATAATGCAGCTCTCTCCCCTGCTTATGATAGGGATAATGGCAATACTTTATATTACAGAGTTTCGCAGCATGACCCTCGAACAGATACTTAATTACACCCCCGAAGAGCCTGCCGCAGCTGCTGCGGTGATACTGCTGATGTACGCTCTGAAATCCCTCTCCTACTTTTTCCCCATGTTTCTCATTGCGGCAGCAACGGGAGCAATATTTCCCGTTTTCATCGCTATACCGCTGAATCTTGCAGGAATAATCATCATGGCGACTATTCCCTATCTTATCGGCAGATACGCAGAAAGCGAGGCTGTGGACAGACTTGCCGAAAAGAACCAAAAGCTCGGCATTATCAAGGAATACAGCAGGGACAGACATTTGGCAGGGGCGTTTTTCCTGAGAATAATCAGCTGCCTGCCCTATGATATCGTAAGTCTTGCCATGGGAAGTCTTCGCTTTGATTACAAAAAATATCTGCTCGGCACCTTTCTCGGCACAGCCCCGGGATTTATCCTCACGACTATTATGGGCTCTGCCATAACAGAGCCGCTTTCTCCCGAATTTATCATCTGTGCCTCGGTGGAGATAGTCATTGCTATTATTTCCGCCGTGATATACAAAATTCACCGCTCACGGAAAAAGGCGTAAGCGGTGGAATAATACTGACCTCTCATTGAATTATGAAGATAAGTATTAAGTTATTCGCCGTCAAAATAGCTTTGCTCTTCACGTATAAATGCGTCAAGCTGCTCAAAAAACAATTTTTTGTGAGATTCAAGCCTTGGAGAATTTTCATTGTCCGCAAGATACAGAGCCGCAGCGTTTGCCGCTGCAAGCCTGTCCTCACGGGGAATATCCTTAAAAAACCCGAAAAGGATATGATAGCAATACCGCTGTTTTCCGAGAGTTATCCGTTCTGCAATATCTGTGCAGAGACGGATAAGCTCCTCCTTTTCCGAAATACAGCCGCACCTGAGAAGCCCTGCAAAGTCCGCAGGATTTCCGCCGAGAACAGCACTTTCACGGAAATATTTCCTGCTCTCCTCCATAGCCTCCTCATTATCGGGATTGATCATCTCATACATTCTTACGGAAAAGTTTCTGAGGTAGACGCTGTAAAAGAAGGGATCATCCGACGAAAAGCCCCTCACGTCCCCAAGAGCCTTTTCGGAAAAGAATTTGTACCATCTTATATCCACATTTTTTATCTCAAGAGAAAAATGCCGTCTTTCGTTGTAGGGACCTGCAAAATATGTAGGCGAGCCTTGGATATAATGCCCGTTTTCATATGAAAAGCCGTCAAGCACCCAGAATATTCGGGGATATGTAACGGGATCCTCAAGAAGATAGGAGAATTTATCGTAAGCCTCCGAAGTATCCTTGATAAAATATGCAAAGAATCCGGCTTCCGCAAAAACATCGGGATACAGCTCATAAAGCTCCTTCACCTTACCCGTAAATGTCTCGAACTCCCCGTCTGTCTCCACCGCATTTGCCATTGTCAGTATGATGATATCGGTGAGGGCAGTGAAAAAGGTATTCTCCGAACCGTTTTGCTGCTCTTCACCATATCTTGCAAAGAGAAAGGGCGGCTGACCTGTGGGAGAAATAATATTGCCATTCCATGCGATCCCTTTTTTCATAAGCTGCTTGTAATTCTTAGCCGCCTTTGCATACACGTCGGTCATTCTGTCGGATTCCTTGAAAAGGCAGACGTGAAGGAGAAAATACGCCTCATTTACCGCGTCACCGTAATCCATTCCCGCAAGAACACGGTCAAGATAATCATCAAGCCTTTTTGCGCAGTAATCGGAAAATTCCTCGCTGCGGCACATCATTATATATGGCAGAAACCGTTCATCCGTTATCCTGTCCCGCCAGAAGCCGTCCGCCGCTTTTGTTTTAAATCTGCAAAGCTCCTCCAGATACATACTTTTTTTCTTTCCTGCCGAGCTGCGGAAAAGGGATATGCACTTTTCACACTCCGCCTCGTTCTCATAGAAATTGCCCATTCCATCACCTGTCCGAATAATTTATTTATTACATTATATCCTATTTTCTCCTTTAAGTCAACCGCCGTGTGGGGATATACTGATAAAAATTATTAACAAATAATGAAAAATGCCATCAAACACTTTAAATGGAGATAATATTATGCTATAATATTTTTATATACGCTTAGAAAAAATAAATCGGGCAGCCCTGTGCTGTTCTTATGGAACCTTAAAAGGAGGCATATATTTTGAGCAGCGAGAACAAAAAGAAAAACACCGCCGAAACTGCCCCTGCTCACATGGCTTCGACGGATAACAAAAAGAAAAAACGAAAAAAGAAAAAGGCAGGTCCTGTCAGAAAAACCTTTGTAGTCATCGGAACAGTGCTGCTTTCTCTGATACTTATCGCTGTGATAAGCGTTTCCATTATTGCGGCGGCGCTTACGCTTTATGTAATGCAGTTCCGTGAAAGCACACCCATCGACATTGACCTTGACAGCCTTGATCTTGCCTACACCACATTTATTTACGGCAAGGACAAGGAGGGCAACGATGTCGAGCTGACTAAGATCAGCCGTGCAGCAAACCGTATCCCCGTTTCCATCGAGCGAATCCCGAGGCACGTCAGGGACGCATTCGTGTACATTGAGGACGAGCGCTTCTACGAGCACGCAGGCGTTGACTGGAAGCGTACCTTCGGCGCATTCTTAAACGAGCTTACAGGCGGTCTTATCTATAAGAGCCGACAGGGCGGCTCCACAATTACCCAGCAGCTTATCAAAAACGTTTCAGGCGATGATGACAGCAACTGGGACAGAAAGATGCGTGAGATATTCCGTGCAAACGACCTTGAACGCTATCGTTCCAAGGACGAGATCCTTGAAGCATATCTGAACTGTGTGGGTATGGGCGGAAGTGCTTCGGGTATTCAGGCAGCTTCTCTCAAATATTTCGGAAAGGACGTATCCGAGCTTACTCTTGCTGAGGGTGCTTGTCTTGCTGCTATCCCAAAAAGCCCCGAGCGTCTCAATCCCTTCGCAGACCCCGAAGCCAACAAGGAGCGTCAGGAGCTTGTTTTAAGGGCAATGTACAAAAACGCTGCCATATCCGAGCAGCAGTATGAGGACGCTATAAATGAGGAGCTTGTTTTCAGAGACCCGAACAATGACAAGACCTCCAACGAGATCCAGAACTGGTAT
>JAGBFZ010000218.1 GCA_018110855.1 Oscillospiraceae bacterium | reverse complement strand
GGCATCAAACACGTCTGCAAGCGCCATTATTCTTGCTTCGATGGGAATTTCTTCTCCCGATAGTCCGTCGGGATAGCCTGAACCGTCCCATTTTTCGTGGTGATAGTGGGCAACATTTGCGGCTATATTCACAAATTTCTCCTCTTCCACTCCTTCAAGTATCTGCTTGACTATCCGTGAACCCTCGGCAGAGTGTTTTTTCATCTCAGCGTATTCCTCGGGAGTGAATTTGCCCTGCTTGCGAAGAACTCTGTCATCAACGGCTATTTTTCCTAAATCGTGCATAGGTGCGGCACGGATGACCATATCAAGAAAACTTCTTGAGAGGAAATCTTTCTCCTTTGACAGCTTTTCTGCAAATATTTTCATGACCATACTTGTGCGCTTGATGTGTCCTCCTGTGGATAGGTCGCGGCTTTCAACCATAGTTGCCATCCCAATGACCATCATTTCCTGAATATACTTTATATGAAGGGTGCGTGCTTCAAGCTGTCCTTCAAGGTCCCGTTGGAGCGCCTCCAGCTCAAGGATTCGGCTTATTCTCGAAAGCATTACATTCTGTACGAATGGCTTTGAGATAAAATCCATAGCACCCGCCTCAAGACATCGGCTTTCAGTCTGAGGGTCATTGTCAGATGTAAGGAAGATTATGGGGATATCGGAACGGTCGGGGTTTTCCCGTATTCTTGCCATAACCTCAAAGCCGTCCATTTCGGGCATATTTATGTCCAGAAGGATAAGGTCGCAGGTTTTGCTCTGCAGAAACTGCAATGCCTGTACGCCCGACGTTACGGCGGTGATCTTGTAATTATTTGAAAGGGCGTTTTTGGCGGCAGCCAGATTGATCTTGTTATCGTCAACAATCAGTAAATGATACATAATATCCTCTTCGTTTTTTATCTGTGTGTTTGAAATCATAAACAGCAGACTTTGCCGACATCGTTTTACATAATTATTATACATTATTTTGGCGATTTTGTAAAGTGTTTTGAAAATAATATATTTTATGACGTTATAAATCGCTGTAAAGCTTCACTTTGAATTAGGCTGACGGCATAGGCACAGCCTTCGTTTTAGCTTCCGCAACACCCGGAGTATCACTTGTTTACGGTATTGACTGCATCTATGAAAGCGGTATTCTTACTATCATGTCCGAAAAGGCGATAACTATATATTAATGAAAGCACTTCGGCAGCCACCGATACAATATTTATTGAAGATGGTATGAACGAAAACATCACCATTGCAGGGGTAAATACAGATGTTTCTGCATTGTGTGATAGCTATTCAGGTACCACGGCTGTTTTGTTTCTGTTGGAAAATGTTTAAAAATTATATAGATGAATAATCCACAGCAAAGATGAAAAAATAGTAATGCAAACAAAAAATGCATAATATAGTCCGAAACAGACGGACTGTTATCAAATTATATGTGAAAGGAACGAAAATGATGAAAGCAACAGGAATTGTCAGACGAATAGACGATCTTGGCAGGGTGGTAATTCCAAAAGAAATTAGAAGGACTATGCGTATCCGCGAAGGCGACCCCCTTGAGATCTACACAAGCTCTGACGGCGAGGTAATATTTAAGAAATACTCGGCAATAAACGAAATGGCTCAATCAGCCTCTCAGGTAGCTGAGGTAATGACAAAACTTGCAAATTGTCCTACCATTGTCTTTGACAGAGATCACGTTGTAGCAGTTGCAGGCGTGGGAAAAAAGGAGTTCAATGAACGTCGTGTTTCACAAGGACTGGAGGAGTTTCTGGAACATCGCAGAAACTACATTTATTCCTCGGATCAGGACGCAAAGGTTTTCCCCGTGGAGGGAATCGACCGTCCTGCCATTGCCTGCACTCCGATTTTGTCCTCGGGTGACGTTACAGGTGCAGTTGCCTTCCTTGCACCCAGCTCCGATGAAGGTGCAACTGCCACTGAGGTGCAGAAAAATCTCATTCAGGCGGCTGCTCAGTTTCTTGGAAAGCAGATCGAGGAGTAGAAATCAAAGCTCAATAAAAAATATCTCCCTGACAAATTCGGGGAGATATTTTTTGTCTATACAGCAATTATTTCAGCTTAACGGGGTGACGAATTACGGTTTTGAGCCTTTGAGAAGCACATTTTCTTGGGTCGGAAAGGTATATCTCATGATGAAAGCGTCCGTTGGAAAAATCCTCTGCATATCCGTTTTCTTCGGCAAAGACTTCGAGCTTTTTAATACTTTCAGGCTCATTATCATAAGCTCCTATATGCATAAGCTGAATGCAAAGCCCTTCGGTGTATTTCATATATCTCACTTTTGACAGGTCAAGGTGAGGTTTTTTCTTTATTACTGATTCTTTTGCGTTTTCAAAAACCTCTTCGGTTACAAATTCGGGCTGGCGTATCATTGATATCCATTTAAAATCATCTTTCCTTGAATAGACGATACCAACCGTATTCTCCTGATACCACAGCCCCTCAAGGGGAGGTACTACATATTCAAAATATCCCTCGGGCTGTGTGTTGTTCATCTTTGACATTTTTATGGTAAAGGACATAGCGTAGAGGATCTCGATTGAGTTTTTATATTCGCCGCAGGTGTTGGGGTCTCCCGAGCCGTCAACCGCCAAAAATATCATTTCGGGAACATTTACAACCGAGGGCTTTGATGAGGGCTGATACAACTCTTTGAACTTCTTTTTGTAGTCAAGCTTTTCCATTATTTCCATTCCTTTC
>JAGBFZ010000217.1 GCA_018110855.1 Oscillospiraceae bacterium | reverse complement strand
TTTCTGCATATCATCAAAGGACAGACTACATCTTTCATTTTAAGGGGGAGGAGTTAAATATGTTTCAGATCAAATGGCTTTGGGAAAATCTGAAGGGCTATCGTGCGGTATACATTGCTGCCCTGTGCATGACCGTTATCTGTCAGTCCATGTACATCATCACACCTCATTACAGCAGCAGAATAGTGGATGAATACATCTACGGCGAAAATGCTGCCGAGAATCTTTCGACAAATCCAAACGGGCTTATTGCGCTGGTAATTACTATGATATGCTTTACCATGCTCAGAACGATCATTACATATTCATCGGGTATATGCTATGAAAAGGCCTCTCAGGGGATAATTTACAGAGTCCGCAATTACCTTTTTGCCAATGTTCAGAGGCAGGACGCAGATTTCTTTGACAAAAACCGCACAGGCGATCTTATGACCCGTCTCAGCGGAGATCTTGATATGGTACGTCATTCCATTGCATGGATAATCAAGGCGATACTTGAATGTCTTATTCTCTATACAGCTTCGGTAGTGTTCTTCTTCTCGATCGACTGGCTCATGGCACTTTGCATGATAGCCCTTACTCCTGTGATCTTTGCAATTACAATGGCGTTTAAAAAGGTCATCGGTCCGAAGTACGTTGAGCAGAGAGACAGGCTCTCGGAAATGAATACGGGCGCTGAGGAGAATATTTCGGGAAATCGCGTTATCAAGGCTTTTGCCCGTGAGGATTTCGAAGAGGAAAAGTTTGACAGACAGAATAAGAAATACTCTGCCGCAAACAAAGCGGCTTCTCTGCTGTGGCTGAAATTCTTCCCGTTTATTGAAGTTTCCGCTCAGGGACTTACCGTTGTACAGCTTCTTGCAGGCGGAATGTTCGTTATCAGCGGACGTATCACAGTTGGCGAATACACAGCCTTTTCGGGGCTTATCTGGACAATGTCCAACCCTATGAGATTGCTTGGAAATATCGTTAACGATCTCCAGCGGTTCGTGGCATCTCTTAACAAGATAATCGAGGTGTATTATTCCCGTCCTCTTATTGTTGACCGTTCGGACGCTGTTGATAAGAGCGGACGCTTTGAGGGAGCTGTGGAATTTGATCACGTTTCATTTTCCTACAATAAGAGAAATCCTGTTTTGAAGGATATCTCATTTAAGATCGAGCCGGGAGAGACCGTTGCCGTTATGGGTCCAACAGGCTCGGGAAAAACAACTCTTATTAACCTGATTTCCCGTATGTACGACGCAGACAAGGGCAAGGTAATGGTGGACGGTGAGAATGTCCGTATGCTGAAGCTTGGTCAGCTCAGAAAAAATATCGGCGTGGCTTCTCAGGACGTTTTGCTATTCTCCGATACGATCGAGGGGAATATCGCATTCGGAAACAGCTCCATGTCAGAAGATGATGTTCATCATTATGCAACACTTGCGGCAGCAGATGATTTTATCCGCAAGACCTCCGATGGATATGATACCATAATCGGTGAAAGAGGAGTGGGGCTTTCGGGCGGACAGAAGCAGAGAATATCTCTTGCTCGTGCTCTTGCGGTGAAGCCTGCCGTTCTTATTCTTGACGATACTACTTCTGCGGTGGATATGGAGACCGAGAAATATATTCAGAACAGCCTCAGAAGCCTTGATTTCAAATGTACAAAAATAATTATTGCTCAGCGTATATCCTCCACAAAGGACGCAGACAAGATCATTATCCTGCGGGACGGCATGATCGAAGATATCGGCACCCATGAGGAGCTTATCAGCCGCAAGGGATACTACCGTGAGGTTTACGACCTCCAGACCTGACACAAAAGGAGTGATTAAAATGGCAAGAAATAAATTTGATGTTGATGAAGAGCTTGAAAGCCCTTTTGACATACGTCACTTTAAACGAGCTTTGAAATATGTCGGAAAATATAAAAAGCAGGTAATCATTTCAATGGTGCTCAGCGTTTTCGCAGCTGTCATCGGTCTCCTTGCTCCTCTTATAACTCAGAGAGCCTTGGACGTTACCATTCCGACAGGAAATAAAACAGAGCTTATAATTCTGTCGGTTTTTCTGCTTTTCACAATAATCATCAGCGTGGCTTTTTCCACTATCCGTGCCCGTATCATGACTAAGGCGGGACAGGATATGATCTACGATATCCGAAAGGATCTCTTTGAACATTTGCAGAAGCTGCCCTTTGAATATTACGATACCCGTCCTCACGGAAAGATACTCACAAGGGTAATAAACTATGTTAACAGCGTTTCCGACCTGCTTACAAACGGACTTATCACCCTTGTTCTTGAGCTGTTCAATATACTGTTTATAATCATTTTCATGTTTTTCGTATGCTGGCAGCTGGCACTGGTGGTTCTTGCGGGAATGCCTGTATTCTTATTTTTCATGTTCGCCATCAAAAAAGCACAGCGCAGAGCATGGCAGAGAGTGTCAAACAAATCATCCAACCTGAACGCATATCTCCATGAGGGACTTGTAGGTGTAGGCATAACCCAGAGCTTCACCCGTGAGGAGGAGAATGAGGCGATTTTTGACAAACTCTCGGTTGATTACCGCAAGGCATGGATGAAAGCGATATATTTTTCCAATGCGGTATGGCCTGTGGCAGATAATATCTCCATCTGCGTAAGCGGAGCGATATATCTAATAGGACTGCTTGCTCTTGGACCTAAGATGGGTATCACAGTGGGAACCATTGTTGCAATGACAGGCTATTCGGGACGCTTCTGGCAGCCAATCATGAACCTTTCAAACCTTTATAATACCTTTGTGAATACAATTGCATATCTTGAAAGAATATTTGAGACCATGGATGAGCCTGTTACCGTCACCGACAAGGAAAATGCTTCCGAAATGCCTGAGATCAAGGGGGATGTATCCTTCAAAAATGTTACCTTCGGCTATGAAGACGGCGTGAATATTCTTGAAGATCTGTCCTTTGATGTTAAGGCGGGACAGAGCGTTGCCCTTGTGGGACCAACAGGCGCAGGCAAGACCACTATCGTAAATCTTATTTCAAGATTCTACAATCTGAACGGGGGACAGGTACTCATTGACGGTCAGGATATTTCCGATGTTACACTAAAATCTCTCCGTTCTCAGATGGGAATAATGCTTCAGGACAGCGTTATTTTCAGCGGAACTATCCGTGACAATATCCGCTACGGCAGATTGGACGCAACCGATGAGGAGATCATAGCTGCCTGCAGAATTGTGGGAGCAGATGAATTTATCAGCGAAATGCCAAAGGGATACGATACTATTGTCAAAGAACGAGGCTCGTCTCTTTCACAGGGTCAGAAGCAGATGATCGCTTTTGCAAGAACTATCCTTGCAGACCCGAAGATCCTTGTTCTTGATGAGGCAACATCTTCCATAGATGCCAAAACGGAGCGATATATACAGAACGGCATAGACCATCTTCTCAAGGGCAGAACATCGTTTATCATTGCCCATCGCCTTTCAACCATCAGAAGCTGCGACAAGATCATGTACATATCCGATAAGGGGATAGCTGAATCGGGAACTCATGATGAGCTTATGGCAAAAAAGGGACTTTATTACAAGCTGTGCATGGCACAGGCAATATGAGCAAAAGGCTGCATGATTATTTTCGTGCAGCCTTTTTTGAAAATTGTAAAAAAACTATTGAAATAAAATAAATTGTGTGATATAATAAAATAAATACATATCGATTGAAAATAAAATGTGATTTTGTTTATTCTCACCAATGTTTATCGGGAGGCGATAAAATGAAAAGAAAAAATATTGCAGTTTGTGTTACTGGTTACAACTGGGAATATGAAAGCAGAGTTGTAATGGGAATAAATGATAAATGTGCTGAGCTTGATATAAATCTTCTGATCTTTGCGACTCTGACACAGCGTCCCTCGCTTAATATGAACAGGGTTCTTCCCGAGAGTGTGGTAAGAGGCGAGGAGGAGATATTCCGTCTTATAAATTATGATGTTATTGACGGAATAATTATTCTCGGAGATTCACTTATTGAGGAGAAAATTATTTATGAGGTGGCAGGCAAGGCATCTGAAAAAAATATTCCTGTGGTCAATGTGAATGATCCTCCTCATAAACTTTTCAGAAATGTGATCCTCAGCGACAAGAATGCAATGGAATATGTTGTCCGCCATCTTGTAGAGGATCATGGGCTTACAAAAATTAACTTTATTGGCGGATTTCCCGGAAATCTTCAGACAGAGGAGCGTCTTGCGGGATATAAGAAGGTTCTGACTGAGCATAATATCCCCATTGAGGAAAGCAGGATAGCTTACGGCGAATTCTGGAAGAAAGCAAGAGAATGTACGGAGCAGTTTATAAGCTCGGGCGATATTCCTCAGGCGATCGTCTGCGCCAGCGATACTATGGCGATTTTCTGCATGGATCATCTTCAGGAAAAGGGATTCAGGATCCCGGAGGATATTATTGTTACAGGCTTTGACGGAATCGGAGACTGTGAAAAATATTCACCTACTCTTACATCTGTCCGACGCAGCTTTGTCAGAGCAGGTTCCACAGCTGTTGAGATAATTTCTGATATATGGAATGGGAAACAAACAGAAGAAATCGTTGAGATAGACTCTGAAATGGTGATCATGCAGTCCTGTAGCTGCGTTGCCAGGGAAAAGAAGCAGACATACGACTTCATGAACGATAATTATAATTATGAAAATGATTCTAAGGGTTTTGACGTTGACATACATTATATGAATACAGACTTTGCCGCAGTTACAGAGGCTCCGGCACTGTTTGACAAATCAGCCTCCTTTGCAAATTTTTTCAAGCTGAAAAGAATGTTCATCTGTCTTTGCTCAAATATTGTCAAGGAAACCTCCGAGCTTAACAAGGAGGATATAATCTCGTCATTCATAGGTATCAGCGATACGATGGTGAATATGTTCAGCTTTGGCAGTGAAGTTCCTGTGGGCAGAAATTTTCCTTCGGCAGAGCTGGTTCCTGAGGATATTCTGAATGGCGAAAAGCCTGTGACATTTGCATTCTCGCCTATGTATTTCAAGGACAGCTTTTTGGGATATATCGCATATGAACCGTCGGGATTCAAGGGGTATGGCAATCTTTTTGCCACATGGCTCATGATCCTTTCAAATAATACAGGCTGCTTCTTTATGAACCAGAAGCTGGAGCTGGTTGTAAAACAGCTTGAAGATCTGTATGTCAGAGACCCGCTAACAGGGCTTTTTAACCGCCGCGGAATGTCGAAATTCGGTGTAAAACTGCTTGAAAAGGCGAAAAAAGAGGATTCGTACATAATCGTTGTCTGCTCGGATATTGATAATCTAAAGCCCATAAACGACCTTTACGGGCATGAGGCAGGGGACAATGCTATTCTGCGCACGGCTATGGCGATATCAAAGGCAATGCCTGCAAATTCTGTCAATGTTCGTACGGGCGGAGATGAGTTCTGCTCTGTTCTGAGCGGCTGCTATGATAATAATATGCAAGAAATTATTGATCGTATCGAAAAGGATCTTGAGGAATATAACAGCACAAGCGACCTCCCTTACAAGGTGGGCTGCAGCTGCGGATTTTATCGTATGAAGGCTTCTGAGGCAGATTCTATTGAACAGATAGCAGCATTTGCGGACGAGGAGATGTATAAGGTAAAGACCCGTAAAAAGGCTATGAGAAAAATGTGATATTTACAACCGGAATTGATTTTCTGTATGAGCTTGAACCGTTTATGTAAGTCATTTACAGTTCAAGCTCATAGTGTTGCTACCCCAATTAACTACCCGAATTTTATGCTTGCTCTGCAGCCGAAATCCGTCATCAGAAAACCTTGAAATATCCGCATATTCCTGCGGTTTTCTTCATAGGCTTTCGTCTGCGGTTCATCGTATAATTTTTCATCGGTTAATTGGTGGAGCAATATTTTTCAAAGTTTTTCCGTAACTTGAAAATTTTTTCAAAATCCCCTTGACAAATTTATTATGCTGTGATATACTATAAAATGTAAATAGGTATAAATGCTGTGACAGGAAGAAAGACCGCTTCGTCATTTGCAGAGAGCCGCAGTTTGGTGTAATGCGGCATTGATCTGCGGTTATAACTCGTCCTTGAGCATTCTTCTGAAAGCATATTGCAAGTAGGTTTGAACGGGCTTCTCCCGTTACAGGGAAGCGCATTGATGGATGCGGCAGAGGTGTATGGAGTGATCTGTACACGAATGAGAGTGGTAACACGGGTATTATTACTCGTCTCTTAAAGCTATAAGGCTTTGTGAGACGGGTTTTTTATTTTAAAGGGGGCGGTACAAATGCTAAGCAGTGACCTAAGTAAGCTAATTTCACATGATATCATTACAGCGGCTTGCCCCCGACAGGGCACCGAATAATCAACAGGAGGATTTTATTATGAATGCATCAAAATACACAAGAGGCTATTTTATGCCTCCCGTAAAGTCAATGAAATGGACAGAGAAGGAATATATCGACCATGCTCCCATGTGGTGCTCTGTGGATCTTAGAGACGGAAATCAGGCTCTCATAATCCCTATGAGCTTAGATGAAAAGCTGGAGTTTTTTGAAAAGCTCGTTAAGATCGGCTTTAAGGAGATCGAGATCGGATTCCCCGCAGCCTCCGAGACTGAGTATGAGTTCTGCCGTGCGCTGATTGAGAGAAATATGATACCCGATGATGTGCGCATTCAGGTGCTCACACAGGCAAGAGAGCATATTATTGCAAAGACCTTTGAGGCTCTGTCAGGCTGCAAGAATGCTGTTGTTCACCTCTATAATTCCACTTCCGTTGCTCAGAGAGAGCAGGTTTTCAAAAAATCCAAGGAGGATATAATCAAATTAGCCGTAGAGGGCGCAAAGCTCTGCGCCGAGTATCGTGAAAAAACTCCCGGAAACTTCATTTTTGAGTATTCTCCCGAGAGCTTTACAGGAACCGAGCCTGAGTTCGCTCTCAAGATATGCAACGCCGTTATTGATGTATGGAAGCCCACTCCCGATGATAAGGTGATCATCAATCTTCCCGTTACAGTGGAACTGTCCATGCCCCATGTTTATGCGTCTCAGATCGAATATATGAGCGATAACCTCCACGACAGAGAGAATGTTATTATCTCTCTCCACCCCCATAATGACCGCGGCTGTGCTGTTGCCGATGCTGAAATGGGTCTGCTGGCAGGCGGCGACAGAGTTGAGGGAACCTGCTTCGGCAACGGCGAAAGAACAGGAAACGTGGATATCGTAACATTAGCTATGAATATGTATTCTCAGGGTGTAGATCCAGAGCTGGATTTCTCGGATATGCAGTCATTGGTGGAAATTTACGAGCGTGTTACCCGCATGAAGGTAAACGAGAGAAGCCCCTATGCAGGCAGACTTGTTTTTGCGGCATTCTCAGGCTCCCATCAGGACGCTATTGCCAAGGGCATGAAGTGGCGTGAGGAAAAGGATCCCGACCATTGGAACGTTCCATATCTCCCCATCGACCCCAAGGACGTTGGAAGAGAGTACGAAGCGGATGTAATCCGAATCAACTCTCAGTCGGGCAAGGGCGGTATCGGCTACATAATGGAGCAGATGTTCGGAATAGATATGCCTCCCAAAATGCGTGAGCACTTCGGCTATGCGGTCAAGAGCGTATCCGACCACAGCCATAAGGAGCTGATGCCTTCCGAGATAAAGCAGATATTTATGGACAAATATGTTAATATCGAAACAGATTTCAAGATAGATGAAGCTCACTTTATTCAGAAAAACGGCATTACAGCTACTGTTACCGTTAACAGAAACGGAAAGATAATCACCCGTGAAGCTGTGGGCAACGGAAGACTTGACGCAGTTTCAAACGCAGTCAAGGACAGCCTTGATCTGAAATATTCTCTCATAACATATCAGGAGCACGCTCTGGAGACCACATCTCAGTCACAGGCTGTGGCATATGTAGGCATTGAAACAGACAAGGGCGTATTCTGGGGCTCGGGAATAAAGACTGATATCATTGATGCGTCTGTATCCGCACTGGTTTCCGCTATCAATAACAGCGGTCTTGTACAGTAAGTTTTTTCCATGTGCCGCAGCAGTTTCTGCGGCACATTTTATAGAGCTTTACAAAATAAAGATAAGAATTTTATTAAAAATTGGTTATTCTACTTGACACGGTATGTGATAATATTGTATAATTTATATGTACGTTCAAGTACAAAATTATCATGATTGGCGGCGATCATAATGAATACTCTGGTGGACGTTATCTCCGCCGATATGAACCGTCTAACGGAGGATCTGCTGGAAAACCACTCAGCAAGGCTGTTTTCCCGAGGCGGTCATTTTACCAAGGATCAGATGATACCTGTTTACTTTATGCTCATTTACGGCTGTGAGGATAATGAAGATGCCTACAGCAATTTTATTTTCGGGCTTAAAGACGATATAAAAAAGACATCAAGACCCTTTACATTTCTCGATACTCCTCTTGATCCTCCAAATCCCGAAGAAAGGCTTCCTTTTTCGGGAATAGACCATACGACAACGGGAGGAACGATCTCGGGGCTTTGCTCCATGATCGAAATAAGAAACGATCCCGACCGTACTCTTATTGCTCAGAAAGCACTTGGCGATATGCTTTCCCTATGCAGGACGGATATGTTTGAAGCGGGAATGGCTCTTGTTTATAAGCTGAACCTTATCGCCAATACTATGGGAACAGGAGAGTCCGATGAAATTCCCATCATAATGTATTATGGAAATCCCACGGCAGATGATGTGTTCTTTCTTTGCTATGCGCAGCGGTGCGGATTTGATATAGTCTGCATTTCGCCGGATAAAAGCTGTCTGACAATGTTTGAACGCTGTCCCTTTGCGGATAAGCTGCAAAAGCTTCAGCTTCCTCAGTCAAAGCCTGTTATGCCTTTTCCCACAAAGATCGTCAAGGCGAAGATCAGCACTGTGGCATACAGTGCGGAAAGAGAGCTTGACACTGCCCTTTATGGAGGAGATACCATATTCCGTGACAGGCAGTTTGAAAAAATGGATTCGGCAGTTCTGAGAACTACCCTTGATGAAATATTCATTCTTTGGGATCAGCCTGCAAAATTCCGTTCGGGCTTTGCTGTCAGGGGAGACAGAGTTGTTGTCCCAACGATTTTTGCAAAGATAAACGGCGTTGAGGACGGAGACCTTAAAGCTTATTGGCGGCAGGTTGAGGATATGATAACGCCCTTCACCACATACATCATAAAATCGCCTTCTTATAAGCGTCCTGCTACAAGTATGCTGTCCTCGTATTCACGATTTCTTTCGGGAACAAGACTTGATATCGAGGGACTGATGAGATCTCCGCTCAATAAATACGGCTTCCTGTCCGAACCACTTCAAATGCTGATTTTTGAAAAGATGCAGGCAGCAATTGATGACGGAATGTTAGAGCTTGATAGTCCTGAGGAATCAGCGCTTTATATTATCCATGTGGGACTGAATCTGGACAGAACTGTTCTCAGAAGTCTCCAGAAATACGATTTTACGAAGGATATTCCGAAATTTGTTGTGGTTGACGCTATCGAGGAGCCGTTTTCAAAGCTTGAATGTGTACAGCTTCTCCTGCTGTCCTATCTTGGCTTTGATGTGCTTGTCCTTTCACCCTCGGGCTACCGCGATATAGAAGCCTACGTTTCGGATGACGCTTTCGAGACTCATACTCTGAATGAGTTTAAATATAACGTTTCGGTTCCTCGGTTCAAGACCCCCGATGAGGCGAAATACCAAAAGCAGAAAAACGGACTTTTCAAAAAATTATTCAGGAAAGGGAGATAATTATGGCATTACAGTTCACCCCATCAGAAGAGAAGAAATCCGAGGTCATTCAGGCAGAGGCAGTCGTTGCCGAGGATACTTCACAGACTCTCAATCTCAAGATCACCGAGCCACAGACCTATTCCATCGTTGACACCAGCAATAAGCTCAAGCAGGAGCTTGCCTCAAGCGATGAGATCGACAAGCTGGTAAGCACCATCAATGCAAACGACCCTAAC
>JAGBFZ010000024.1 GCA_018110855.1 Oscillospiraceae bacterium | reverse complement strand
GTTATGCTATGTATGCGGTGTGCAAATGCGGAGAAGCTCTGAAATACATTCCTGTTGAAAGACGTGATTTTGATTTGTGTAAAGCTGCCATAGTAAATGATCCGAATTCGATACGGTATGTTCCCGAAGAATTTAAGAAACAGATAATGGATAATATAACGGGGCGCACAGATTGGCTCAGATACTTGTTTGATGATGGGTATTTTTCCGATATTTTGTGTGAGAAGTAATGAAAAAATCCCCGGTGGGGAATTGGAGAGGAAGGTCATTATGAACAACATTGAAGAACTGTACAAATTCCATAAAGATGTGGTATTATGGGTAGAGGAGATGATACTGAGGAATGAACTTCGGCTGCGTGATGTTCCCGCAGAAATACGGAGAACGTCAAAACTAATTTACATAGCGGCATTCAGGGCAAGCAGAAATGTATCTTGCTTTAGGTATATTTCTGATTTGCAGGTGCTTTGTGAAGATATTGCTCTTCTGCCCGATACCGATAAAAAAAGAAAATCGGAACTGATAGCTCTTCTCAGCGATACTCTCCAATTAAGTGATTATAAGGGTGATGAACGCTTTGAAGCTTTTAAAAAGGATATGGACGAAGATGTTTTGCGGGAATTGCACAACTATGAATATGCTCACGGAAAGCAACTGCAAGCTATGCTCAGAGAATACCGAACTAAAAATGGAATTGAGGGAATTTCAAAAGGTTGAGGGTCTTAACGAATCTTCTGAACAGATATTATGTATTCGGACACATTGCAGTAATCACATTTGTATAACCGCAGCGGCAGAATATGATTATAAAAATGCTGTTTCGGCGATAGATTTCAAGCTTTACAAATTGGAGAATTCCGGTGATATTTCACAGGCTTGCATTGGAAGGTCATTCTGCGAAATTAATGGCAGTGTTTTCTGCATTGCCGATATTGGCATAGAGGAGCAATATCGTAATAACGGTTACGGTTCATTGCTGCTGTCGGAAATCATTAAATATGCAGAGCAGCTTAATGTGACGAAAATAAAGGGTAGAGTCTATTGCAATGATATTAAGGAAAAAGAAGCTAAGGTTCGGCTATATCATTTTTATGAAGAGCACGGCTTTGTTATAGATGAAGGAAGGCTAACCTTATGTCTGTGACAAGATAAAAATTCCCCACCGGGGAACAGAAAGGATAATATGAAAATGGAAAACCTTGATAAGATTTACGAAATCTGTATAAAGCATCTGGAGGAATATCCTAGTGCGATAGAGTATGTTCCCGAACAGTATCTGACCGAGGAGCTGTGCATAGCAGCGTTAAAAAGTGAACGGATGTATGTGGACTACGAAGCAAGGCAAATATGGGAGTATATACCGATGGATAAGCTTACTCCTAGAGTATGTGAAGCCGCTGCTTGCTGCAATAGGTATACGCTGGAGCATATTCCCGACAGCTCCAAAACGTCAAAGGTGTACTTTGAAGCGGTAAAAAGCTTTGGATATTTGCTGAAGGACGTTCCGATAGCTTTTCACAGTAAGGAAATGTACATAAATTCGGTATCGCAGAACGGCGGCAATCTTGAATATGTGCCCGCAGAGAAACGTTCGGAGGAGATTTGCAAGGCTGCTTTCAATGCCGAGTATAACGGAGGAGCAGCGGTTGAATTTATCCCGGATAAGTATCTGACAGAAGATATGTGCCTTTCGGCTGTTTGCTCCGACGGAAAGCTGCTTGATGTTATCCCTACACATTACAAAACAGCCGAGATGTGTTTATCCGCATTGAAACACAGCAGTTGGGTGACAATATGTGGGAACAGCAAATCAGCTGATAAAGCATTTTCTGATTATGTCAAGAAACATATTCCTGCAAAGGTGTCCGAGGAAGTATGTGAACGCTTTAATGAATACTTATCTTGGATCAACAAAGATAAAAATCAGGAAAACGAATGGAGAAGGCTTGTATCGGAAAATCCTCTTTACATAAAGAACATTCCCGAAGAAAAGAGGAGCAGCAATATATGCGAAATAGCAATAAAGCAGGAAGGACTTACGTTGAAATACGTTCCCGAAAGGTATAGGAGCTTGCTTTATTGCCAATGGGCAGTGCTGAATAATCCCGATGCTCTTTTATATGTTCCCGAAGAAATGCGCAAAGAGGTAATTGATTATGTTAAGGAAAGCTGTCAGTATGTAGGCGTTCTGTTTGGAAACAGCCCTTATAAGGAATACTTTTTATGATATTGGTAGGTGAGAGATATGACTTTTTTGGAAAAGCTCAATATTATTTTGTACGATAAACGTATGACTAAGAATAAGCTACTAACAGAATTGAATCTAGGCAGGAATTCGTATCAGAATTGGAAAAAGGAGGGGAGCAAGCCAAGAACGGAAACGATGAAAAAGATTGCAGATTATTTTAATGTGGATTTTGACAGCTTGCTTTACGATGATTTGGAATTACAGTATAATTCCCCGGTGGGGAATTGCAATGCCGAGAATGGAGGTACGAAAAAGATGAAAGAACACAATGATTTTATTACGGAAGAAAAGTACAAAGAGATGTATGAATTGGCGAGCAAAAGGGTAG
>JAGBFZ010000216.1 GCA_018110855.1 Oscillospiraceae bacterium | reverse complement strand
GACCACGGAAAGACCACCCTCGTTGACGAAATGCTCAAGCAGGGCGGCGCTTTCAGAGAAAATCAGGAGGTCGAGTACAGAGTAATGGACTCCAACGACATTGAGCGTGAAAGAGGCATTACCATTCTCGCCAAGAATACCTCGGTTCAGTACAACGGCGTTAAGATAAACATCATCGACACCCCGGGCCATGCCGATTTCGGCGGCGAGGTGGAGCGTGTTCTCAAGATGGTGGACGGCGTTCTTCTCCTTGTTGACGCTGCCGAGGGTCCCATGCCCCAGACACGCTTCGTACTGTCAAAGGCGCTTGAGCTGGGTCACAAGATCATTATCGTTGTTAACAAGATAGACCGTCCCGATGCTCGTCTTGACGAGATCGGCGATGAGGTACTTGAGCTTCTTCTCGACCTTGACGCCAATGACGATCAGCTTGAAAGCCCCATTCTCTTCTGTTCGGGACGTGCAGGAACCTGCTCTATCAGCCAGTATGAGGAGGGCAAGGATCTCAAGCCCCTGTTTGATACCATTCTCGATTATATCCCCGCTCCCGAGGGAGACGAGGAAGGTCCCATGCAGATGCTCATTTCTTCTATCGACTACAATGATTATGTGGGAAGAACCGGCATCGGACGCATTGAAAGAGGCGTTATCAAGGTTAATCAGCCTGTTATTGTGGGCGATTATCATGAATCCAAGAAGCCCTATAACAGCAAGATAGTTACGGTAAGCCAGATAGAAGGTCTCGGCAAGCAGAATGTAGATGAGGCAAGAGTGGGCGATATCGTATGGATATCGGGTATCGAAAATATCACCATCGGAGACACCCTCTGCGCTGCGGATAACTATGAGCCGCTCCCCTTTGTTAAGATCTCCGAGCCTACCGTTGAAATGACATTTTCCGTAAATGACAGCCCCTTTGCAGGCAGAGAGGGCAAGTTCGTTACCTCACGTCAGCTCAGAGAGAGACTTTTCAAGGAAGTCCTCAGAGATGTTTCCCTGCGTGTTTCCGAGACCGAAAACACAGACGCCTTCAGAGTCTGCGGACGCGGAGAAATGCACCTTTCCATTCTCATTGAGAATATGCGCAGAGAGGGCTATGAGCTTGGCGTTTCAACTCCCAGAGTTCTTATGAAGGAAATCGACGGCGTTATGTGCGAGCCTATGGAAAGGCTTGTTATAGATGTTCCCGAGGACAGCACAGGCTCCGTTATGGAAAAAATGGGTACAAGAAAGGGCGAGCTGCAGTCCATGCACCCCCAGGGCAGCCGCATGAGACTGGAATTTATCATTCCCGCAAGAGGTCTTTTCGGCTACAAGAGCGAGTTCCTCACCGACACTAAGGGCGAGGGCGTTATGAGCAGCGTTTTCGATTCCTATCAGCCATACAAGGGCGATATTCCCAGAAGAAACACAGGCTCTCTCATTTCCTTTGAGACAGGCGAGGCTGTTACCTACGGTCTTTACAACGCTCAGGAGCGAGGCTCTCTGTTTATCGGCGCAGGCACTCCCGTTTACGAGGGAATGGTCGTAGGCGCTTCTCCCAAGGTTGAAGATCTTGTGGTAAATGTCTGCAAGAAAAAGCACCTTACAAACACCCGTGCCAGCGGTTCGGACGACGCTCTCAGGCTGGTTCCCCCCAGAAAGCTCTCCCTTGAGGACAGCCTTGAATTTATTGCAGATGATGAGCTGCTTGAGGTAACTCCCAAGTCTATCAGAATAAGAAAGCGTATCCTTGACAACGCTCTCAGAGCCAAGACTAAGGCTAAGGAGAAGTAATTTCACATTTATACTCCGGCTGACTAATTTATCAGCCGGATTTTTTATCGGGAAATTTCCCGTTTTCTATTGCAATTCATAGCAATTCGGTGTATTATAATATAGACGGTGCTAAACGGGTTTATAAAGCTCATGCACCAATACCATATCAATATAGTGGGAAATTATCAAAAAGGCGGTTATTTTTATGCAAAGCGTTCAGAGAATGCTCGGATATATGAGAAAGGCTATTCAGGAATTTGACATGATCGAAAACGGAGATCACATTGCTGTGGGCGTTTCGGGCGGCAAGGACAGCATGGTGCTGCTCATGGGACTTATGGAGCTGAGACGGTTTATCGGCATTGATTACAAGCTCACTGCCATTACCCTTGACCCTCAGTTCGGCGGTGAACCCACCGATTATTCCCCCGTTGCGGAGCTTTGCGAAAAGGGCGGTGTGGATTACAAGCTCATTCCTACCGATATCGGTCAGGTGGTTTTCGATGTTCTGAAAGAGCCGAATCCATGCAGCCTGTGCGCTAAAATGCGCCGCGGCGCTCTTCATGAGGCTACCAAGGCGGCAGGCTGCAACAAGCTGGCTTTAGGTCATAACTACGATGACGCTGTGGAGACCTTTATGATGAATCTTTTCAATGAGGGCAGAATAGGCTGCTTTGCTCCCGTAAGCTATCTTTCAAGGCGTGATCTTACGGTCATACGCCCCATGGTGCTTGCTCCCGAGAGAGATGTTATCCGCTGCGCCGAGGGTGCGGAGCTGCCCATTGTGAAAAGCAAATGTCCTGCGGCGGGGCATACCTATCGTCAGACCACAAAGGAGCTTCTCAAAGAGCTTGAAAAAACCAATCGGGGCGTGACTGCACGAATTTTCGGCGCAATGCGAAGAGCAAAGGTGGATGGCTGGGCAGGCAAGGAATTTGAGAATTATGTGAGCAAGACTTCGGTGAGAAGCTGATTTTTATAAAAATAGCTTGATTTTTTTCCCTGTTATGTTATAATAGTAATGTGAGTCCAATAAAAGGGCAAAAATTTACAAAGGAATGAAACGAAAAATGCTGGATATCAGATTTGTCAGGGAAAATCCCGACGCAGTGAAGGAAAATATAAAGAAGAAGTTTCAGGACGCTAAGCTCCCCTTGGTTGACGAGGTCATTGAGCTTGATGCGCAGTCAAGAGCCGCTCAGCAGGAGGCAGACAAGCTGAGAGCCGACCGCAACCGCATTTCTAAGGAAATAGGCGCTCTCATGGCTCAGGGCAAAAAGGACGAGGCTGAGGCTGCAAAGGCTCAGGTAAAGCAGTTCGGCGACCGTCTTGCTGAGCTTGAGGTCAAGGAAGGCGAGCTTGCCGAGAAGGTAAAGAAGATAATGATGACTATCCCCAACATTATCGACCCCACCGTTCCCATCGGCAAGGACGACAGCGAGAATGTGGAGCTGGAGCGCTTCGGTGAGCCTGTTACCCCCGATTTTGAGATACCCTATCACACCGACATTATGGAAAAGCTGGGCGGAATTGATCTTGACGCTGCGAGAAAGGTCGCAGGAAACGGCTTCTATTATCTCATGGGCGACATTGCCCGTCTCCACTCCGCCGTTACATCTTATGCGAGAGATTTTATGATTGAAAAGGGCTTTACCTACTGTATTCCTCCCTTTATGATAAGAAGCGGCGTTGTTACAGGCGTTATGAGCTTTGCGGAAATGGACGCTATGATGTACAAGATTGAGGGCGAGGACCTTTATCTTATCGGCACAAGTGAACATTCCATGATCGGCAAATACATTGACACCATCGTTGACGAGGCATCTCTCCCCCACACCCTCACAAGCTATTCTCCCTGCTTCCGCAAGGAAAAGGGCGCTCACGGCATCGAGGAGAGAGGCGTTTACCGTATCCATCAGTTCGAAAAGCAGGAGATGAT
>JAGBFZ010000215.1 GCA_018110855.1 Oscillospiraceae bacterium | reverse complement strand
CCTTGATACCAAGATCTATGATGAGATAATCCCCGTAGAAAACGATGACGCATTCGATACAGGCAGAAAAATTGCCAAGTCCGAGGGCGTGCTTGTGGGAATATCCTCGGGAGCAGCGCTTTATGCGGCAATAGAGCTTGCAAAGCGTCCCGAAAACAAGGGCAAGACCATTGTTGTTCTTCTCCCCGATACAGGTGAGAGATATCTTTCCACAGCAATGTTCTCCGAATAAGTTTTCAAAGATATAAAAAAATCGGCTGATACCGGAATGTATCAGCCGATTTTTCTTGCAATATTGGCATGCTCGTTCTGCATGGGATCAGATCCCATTATTTCATATGCTGCTTGCTTTTATCAATAAGCTCCTTTTCCGCCTTGGTTATCTGCAAATACTCCGCATTAAGCTCATCTGGGGAACCGAAGCCATTGTCCATAGCCGCATAGCACAGGCTTGAGGCAAGAGGCGCTCTGAGCAGCGGCGGCGCAAGGAAAATATGCTTGTAATGGCTGTATTTTTCCTTGAGCGAAGCATACATGGTCTCCGCATAGTCTCCGGTAAGGATAACAAATCCCGTTCTTCCCGCCAGCTCACCTTCAAGCTTATCTAATGGCATAATACCGTCCTCGCGCTCACGGACAATATTTCCGTTTATTAGTTTAAAAACCGCATTGTAAACAAGATCCTGACGTGCGTGCATTACGGAATAGATAATATAACCGTCTCCCGCAGGATCATACCCCTTGAAATTATAAGCAAGAGACATAAGCGAGGACACTCCCGCGCATTTCTTATCAAGCCCGAAGCAAAGACCTTTAACTGCGGCAATGCCTATCCTGAGACCCGTATATGACCCGGGACCGCTTATGGCAGCGAAGCCGTCCACATCGGAAAGGGTCTTGCCCGCATCGGCAAGCATCTGCTTTACCATGGGCATTATCACCTGAGAATGGGTAAGCTTTGTGACAAAGGTGTTCTGCGCAAGAACTGCGTCCTCGGTGCAGAGGGCGCAGGAAGCAGTTTTTCCCGATGTGTCAATTCCAAGTACCAGCAAATTTACTTCCTCCGTTCGGGTCGGTGAGGGTTATCCTTCTGCCGCCGTTTTCTGTTGGCTCAAGAGCAACTGTAATGGTGCTGCCGTCAAGCTCCTCCTCGATATTTTCCGACCATTCCGCCGCAATGACGGAATCCTCGGACATATAGTCGAAAAAGCCCGTTGTTTCAAGGGCTTCTCCTCCGCTTATGCGGTACATATCGAAATGATAAAGGGACAGCTTTGCTCCGTGATATTCGTTTACAATGGCAAAGGTGGGTGAGGATACATTATCCTCAAGCCCCATTCCCATGGCAAGACCTCGGGTGAAGGTAGTCTTTCCCGCTCCGAGACCGCCCTTGTAGGCAATTACCTCGCCTCCCGTAAGGCGTCTGCCCAGCTTTATTCCCGCCTCAATAGTCTCCTCAGGGGAGCTTGTTATCACAGTTTCTGAGTATGGCTTCACGGCTGCTCCTTTCAGATTTTGCCAATGTCCTTCATCAGCTTGTCAACGTCCGATGCGGCAGAAAGCAGGCTTTTCAGCTTTTCGCTCAGATCGGAAGAGCCTATCTCATGAGTCTCTCCGCTGTGGGCGGCGTCATATTCCGCCTCTGCTTCCTCTGCTCCTGTCATCAGACGGGAAATATCATCCACATTCCTTTCGGGAGAGGCAATATTCACGCTGTTTTCGGGATGTATAACGTTCATGATACGGAATTTCTCACAGAAAAAGCTGATATCGTCGTCCTCGAGAGAGCGTATCTTGTAACGCTTTTTCTCGGCATAGCCGTATTTTTCGGTGCATATGATATCAAAACCGAAAAGGGGCGTTCTCACTCCGAGACAGCCTATTTCAAACTCGCTGACATTTTCAAATATGATCTCTGCGCTGAATTTCACAGGCTCATTTGTGTAAAGCATCATCCGGATAAAGGGGACTTTCATTCCCTCGCTTCCCCTGCCGCTGTAATAGCTGAAATCCCCGAAGGAATCGAAATTATACCAGTAAAAATCCTCGGATATCTCGGTCAGCTGTTCTATTCCGTAAATATCACCGAAATTCTTTTTCAGAGCGCTGCGCTCCTCGCAGAGAGGCATTGGCTTTCTCATACCAACGGGCATTTTCTCAAAGCCCATGCCCTCATACCACGGGATAAGACTGTCCTCGCAGAAAAGCTGGACGCTCAGCTTATATATTCCCGACTGGCAGTAGTCCACTATCCTTTTAACTATCTCCGCACCGATACCCTGCCTGCGGTAATCGTTGCGGACGCATATTCCGCTCATGATGGCTGCGATTAGTCCGTCCGAGGCGACTCGCCCCAAACCGACGAGAGTATCGCCGTCATAGGCATAGCAGGAGTAAAAGCTCTCGTTTGCCTTTTCGATATCCTCATCGGTATAGCCGCTCAGCTGATACCATTCGAGAGCTTTGTAAAGATCTATTGTATCTGTGGGCTTTTTCAGCTCGGAGACATATTCAATATTCACAAAAATCCCCCTCTGCCTGCTACCGGTTTATACTTACCTAACATTTTAGCACAACAGAGGGGAAAGGTCAAGCTATATTTTGTAAATAGTTTTGAGTATCAGTTATCCTTTTTGTTCATGTTAAGCTTACGGTTCATTTTTTCGGCTTCCCTGCAGTCGGATAGATAGCCGACAAGGTACACCCCGCCGAATACGGCTATTATACATATTTCCATTCCTGCGATCATTCGGGGGTCGGAATTTTCTATCCACTCAAATGCAAACGCACAGGTAAGCACAACTGCATTAACATATGCAAATCCGAGGATATTCCGCAGAAGCATTTCCTTTTTTGACGGTTCTTTTCTGCCGCTTGCGAAAAAAAGCCCCGACAGTGAGCAGAGAGCGGATGTGCCGAGTATCTGCCACAGCACCATAATGCTTATATCCGTTTCCGCTCCCCAGAAAAAGGTGATATACGACGCCGCTGCCAGCAGCGTTCCCGAGACGATAAGTGTAAAAAGCCTTGCGATAAGGCGCAGTTTATCCATATCCATACCTCCTTACAGCCCGAGCCTGCGTTTAAGCTCGGGAACGTACTGCCTTGATATAATTACTTTCTCCCCGTTTGAAAGCAGTGCCTCGAAGCGTCCTCCGAAGGCGGGGGAAAGGCTTTGTATCTTTTCAAGGCACAGAACGGAGGATTTTGAAGAGCGCATGAAATCACGGGGCGGCAGCAGCTCTTCAAGCTCATATAGCTTGAGACCTATTTCATATACCTCTTTTTCGCAGTAAACAAAAACCTTGTCGTCCACCGATTCAAAATAATATATTTCCTCGGGCGGGATAAAAAATATCTTCCCGTCCTTTTTGCACTTCATTTTTCCGCTGCTGCCGCCGTATTCTCTGAGCATACGGATAAGCCCCTCGTCAATGCGGCGGCATTTGATTATTATCTCGTCCTCTTCCTCGGGAGACGGGTCAAGAATGGTTATTTTCATCTGTCGGAGGCTCTCCTTTTTCTTGAAATCAAAAGAATCGCAATAAGGGCGGCAAGTCCGAAAAGGCTGATAAAGAGTATCTGAGACATATCCGAAAGGGTATTGTCTCCGATTTTTACAGTTATTCCCATGAAATCCTCATAGCCCTCGAGAACTCCCTCGGGCAGCCCCTCAAAGGTCTTTTCCATGATCGCTCCGCAGAATGAGCGGCGGAGAAGAGATGTTCCGTGGAGAATGGGAATGAATTTCAGGACTGCTGCCGCTCCATCCGCAAGGCTGCCCATGGGAAGATATATAGCTCCTGCAAAGCCTGCAAGTGTGCCCACAACAGTGCCTATGCCCGACCATACTCCCGTGCTGCGGACGAACATTGCCGCAAGGTACATTATAAGCGAGAATATGAACACTGTCATAAGGGTATACAGTGCGGCTGATATCATATCGCTCACAGGAGGGATACTGCCGCCGATTGCGGTGATGTATGCGATATATGCCGCTGCGACTGCAAGGCACATAAGCGTTCCTATGATAACCGAGGCGGTTATATAGGAAAGGGCAATTATCCCCTTGCTCACAGGCGCACAGTAAAAGCCGGCAAGGCGGTTTTCCGAATTGTCGCTTATCATCTGACCCATAACGGTAAGAGACGCCATGACTGCGTTAACAACTGTTATTCCCGCAAGCGTCCAGTAATGAACGAGGATCTTCGCATTTAAAAGGTCTGCTTCCTCGTCTCTTGCGCCGCCGTATTTTTTTAAGAGATCGGTTATCTCCTCCACGTTCATATCACCGAGAAAAACGCCCATCAGCAGAAGAACTATCGCCATTGAAAGCATTGACATTATAACAGCGCCCTTGTCTCTGAGAAAAATAAGGCAGTTTCTTTTTGTAAGACTTAAATATGCGCTCATACCGCACCTCCCGTAACATTCAGAAAAACATCGTCAAGAGTACCCTGCACCACTTCAAAGCCGCTTATCATATCCTGTATTTTTGTAAGGAGCGGAAGTGCCGACATGGTATCGGGGATATCTATCACTGCCTTTTCTCCCTCAACGGAATATGTGCAGCCCATTCCCGAAAGGAGCTTTTCGCAGCCCTGCCCCTTTAATGTGACGATAAGCCTGTCACGGGCGTATTTTTCCTTTAATTCAAAGGGGGTCCCGAAGCGGGTGAGATGCCCCTTGTCCATAATGGCGATATGGTCTGCCTGAGCAGCCTCTTCCATGTAATGGGTGGTGAGAAAAACGGTCATTCCCGTGTTCCTTTGAAGCTCGCTCACCGTTTCCCACACGTTTTTTCTTGCGGCTGGGTCAAGCCCTGTGGTCGGTTCGTCGAGAAACAGGATATCGGGGGAATGGAGCAGTGCGGCGGCTATTTCGCAGCGGCGTTTCTGTCCTCCCGAGAGCTTTCCGTATGGGCGTTTCAGTATTTCTCCCAGATCAAGTATGCCGCTTACCCTGTCAATGCTGCTGTTAAGCTGCTTGCTGTCATTTACATAAAGACTTCCCCTTGTGAGAAGATTTTCCTTTACCGTCAGCAGCTTATCAAGGCAGTTATTCTGATACACAACGCCGATATGCCGCTTTATTTCGTTATCCTCCCTGCCAAGCTCTCTTCCGCAGACTGTTACGCTGCCCGAGGTGGGGGCAAGGAGTGTGCAGAGAATGTTGATGGTGGTGGATTTTCCCGCTCCGTTTACTCCGAGAAAGCCAAACAGCTCTCCCTTTTTTACGGAGAAGCTTACATCGTCCACTGCTTTTACTTCGCCGAAATATTTTTTCAGTCCATTTACTTCGATTATCATCAGCGGTCTCTCCCTTTTGCTTTGTGATACTTTCATTATATCTGAGAGAGATGGGGATTTCAATAGCCATATGGGTAAGCTGAATTTTTTTGGGGGTGAAATGCAAATCAGAGCGTCCGCACTGCTGCGAACGCTCTGTGTATCAGTATTTCAGCTCGCTGCCGCCGATAAACTCTCTTATCATTGACGCAGACGGAACATATTCGGGGG
>JAGBFZ010000214.1 GCA_018110855.1 Oscillospiraceae bacterium | reverse complement strand
CCTTCTATGGCGGTTGTGCAAAGCTATCCTCAAAAACGTTCCGGTAGAACGTTTTTGACAAAGCTATTTTTGTATGGGTTTGTGTATATTATACAAATGTCATTTCTTTTTAGACAGACTAATGGCGGCAGTTCGATCTGAACTGCCGCCATTTTAATATTACTTAGCGTACTCGGTAACTCTGCTCTCTCTGATAAGATGAACCTTGATCTGACCGGGATAATCCATCTCGTTCTCGATCTTTGCGGCAATTTCTCTTGCCACAAGAACCATCTTTTCATCATTGATCTGCTCGGGGATAACCATGATCCTGACCTCTCTGCCCGCCTGGATAGCAAAGGACTTCTCAACGCCCTCATAAGAAGTACAGATCTCCTCAAGCTTCTGGAGACGCTTGATGTAGTTCTCGTAATTCTCGTTTCTTGCGCCGGGTCTTGCTGCGGAAATTGCGTCAGCCGCCTGAACCAGAGCCGCAACAACGGTCTTGGTCTCCACATCGCCGTGATGAGCCTCGATAGCATGGATAACATCGGGGCTTTCCTTATATTTGCGGCACACGTCAACGCCTATCTGAACATGGGAGCCTTCGATCTCATAGCTGAGCGCCTTGCCGATATCGTGAAGCAGACCTGCACGTCTTGCAAGATTTGCGTCAACACCAAGCTCGGAAGCCATAATGCCGGCTAAATGAGCGACCTCGATGGAGTGGTCGAGAACGTTCTGACGATAGGACGTTCTGTATCTGAGACGACCGATAAGACGGACAAGCTCGTGGTTGATACCGTGAACGTTGGTCTCGAGGATAGCCCTCTCGCCCTCCTGCTTGATACGGTGCTCCACCTCTCTCTTTGCCTTGTCCACCATTTCCTCGATCCTTGCGGGGTCGAAGCAGGAAAGGGTGATCGCCTCGGGGGTATCGTCGATAATAAGCTCAACGCCTGTGAGAGTTTCGAGAGTTCTGATATTTCTGCCCTCTCGTCCGATGATCCTTCCCTTCATTTCATCGCTGGGAAGAGGAACCACCGAAACCGCAGTTTCGGCAACCTGATCTGCTGCACATTTTGCAATGGCAAGGGAAATGAGATTTCTTGCCTTGTCCTCGCATACGTCCTTGAGCTGCTGCTCATACTGCTGGACCTTGAGAGCCTTTTCGTGAACAAGCTCGTTTTCAAGCATTGAAAGCAGATGCTCCTTTGCCTGCTCCATGGTGAACTGGGAAATTTTCTCCAGTATCTCCATCTGGGAGTGCTTGATCTTGTCAGCCTCTTCCAGCTTTTCATCGGCATTTTTCAGCTTTTTCTGGAGAAGCTCGTCCTTTTTCTCAAGAGTATCGTTTTTCTTGTCAAGATTTTCTTCCTTCTGCTGGATACGCCTTTCCTGACGGGAAAGCTCGTTTCTGCGCTCCTTGATCTCTTTTTCAAGCTCTGTGCGGCTTTTGTGGATCTCGTCCTTTGCCTCAACGAGAGCTATCTTCTTCTTGCTGTCCGCTTCTTCCTTGGCAGCTTCAATGATTCGTTCCGCTTCCTTTTCGGCAGAGCCGATGGCGGATTCAGCCTGTGATTTGCGGTAATTTATGCCCGCTTTAAAACAGATGAAGCCCGAAATGGCGGCAGCAGCAACAAAGATGATCACATAAATAGCATACTGCAACAAAAAAACCTCCTTTTCATAAAAATATAGAATATGAGAACCGCTTCGGAGGTTTGTGAAGCTCATAAATATTAATAAAACCGCTTTTGTTTGGGGACTGTTAACAGCTTAAAATAATTCAATAAAATATATCTTTACCATAAGCGAATATAATGGATCCCGAAAACTGAGCGCGCCGAATAAAAACGGAACGGACGGCTCATAATATATATGAAAAACTTCATGTTTCCGACCTGCATCAGGACGGAGTTACCGTGAAGCGATAATGTAAAAGCAGTTTTTATAACAGGACGCAGAAAATTTCTGCGAGCCGATAATAATTTTTACTGCAGACACAATATTATTGTAATATAAATTTTTCCTCTTGTCAAGGAATTTTATATAATTTAACACTATTACATAATAAAA
This sequence comes from Oscillospiraceae bacterium, assembly GCA_018110855.1. Lineage (GTDB taxonomy): Bacteria > Bacillota > Clostridia > Oscillospirales > Ruminococcaceae > Huintestinicola. Next base: position 4,476 of record JAGBFZ010000214.1, on the reverse strand, counting down.
TTGTAGTTTTGCTGTACAAAAATACCGTTGACACAGAGCGTTGTTAGTGATATCATATATATGTATAGAATAATTTCAAATCGCTGATGAGAAATCCTTTCTTCAAAAATGCGCCCTTCAGAGAGTGTCCGACACAGGCTGAGATCGGATACGGCGGCAGGAAGGACAGGTACCGTTCTCGGAGTCCGCTTAACAGGCGGCGGCAGCCCCCGTTACAGGGCATAAATGAGATGTTTTCCTGCATTTTCGGAAAACGTGAATACGGGTGGAATCACGGTTATATATCGTCCCGAGGCAATGGCTTTTTATATAAGCCGCTGCTTCGGGCGTTTTTATTTTTTACGGAAAGAAGATTTAAAAGATGAATCAGTTATCAGACCTTTACACAAGGCTTTCGGGGCTTGCGGTATTCAGAGGGGTGCTTAAACTCAAGACCATGGGCAGGCTCATGGATATGCTGAAGGAGCAGACCCCTGCTTCGGTGGGCGAGTTTGTAAATTCCCTCTATAAGCACGGCTCAAACCTTTCAAGCTATATCATCAAGGCTGTCACCGAGGACGAGAACACCTACCTTCTCCGCAAGGCAAGAAGAGAGCCTGTTCCGCCTGTAATGGAAACAGCTGTCCGCAAGGAATTAGGGCTTTTCCGTGAGATATCCATGCTCACCACCGAAAATGTCCGCTCTGCTATGGGCTATATGGGCTATCTTCCCGAATGGGACAATTCAAATCTGGATTTTCAGAGCATTTATGCCGAGAGAATTGATAAGCTTTTCACCATGGGCTACGGTATTTTTGCAAAATATACCGCATTTATGCTTAAAGATCATGTCATAACCCCCGTTCTGACCCCCGACCCACAGCGGCTCTCTCAGCTGCCCGCATATGAAACTCAGCGGAAAATGGTTATCGACAACACCCTTGCACTGATAAAAGGACGTCCTGCCGCAAACTGTCTCCTTTACGGCGATGCGGGAACGGGAAAATCCTCCACGGTAAAGGCTGTGGTAAATGAATTTGCCGACAGGGGACTAAGGCTTATCGAGCTGAAAAAATCCCAGCTCCACGAGCTTCCCGATGTTATGGAGAGCATTGCGGACAATCCGCTGAAATTCATCATTTTTATAGACGATCTCTCATTTTCCTCAGATGACGCGGATTTCGGTGCACTCAAGGCAGTTCTTGAAGGCTCCATCGCTTCAAAGGCTTCAAACGCCGTAATATACGCCACGAGCAACCGCCGCCATCTTGTAAAGGAAAGCTTTTCCGACCGTAACGGCGATGATATCCACGCAAGGGATACAAGAGAGGAGCTTGCTTCTCTGTCCGAGCGCTTCGGCTTGAAGGTAACGTTCCTCAAGCCCGACAAGGATACATATCTGAAAATTGTGGAGTATCTTGCAGGGCAGTACGGCGTTGTTATGGATAAGGACGAGCTGTTCACCAAGGCGGAAGCCTACGCTCTGCGCAGAAGCGGACGAAGCGGACGTGCCGCAAGGCATTTCGTTGAAATGCTCAAGGCAGGCGAACCCGAAGAACAATAATCAAGGAGAATTATTATATGAAAAAAGCCAAGCTTGCAGCCCTTTGGGCAGCCCTTGTCCTTCTGACAGCCTGCGGTTCCTCTGCAGGCACATCGGACACACAGGAAACCGCCCCCTCGGAAACGATCGAGACAACGGAAAGCTCAGACTCTTCGGAAACGACAGAAGCCGCCCGGTCGGAAACGATCCCTGCAGAGCCTATAGAATACACTATCTCCTCTCTCAAGGGTCCCACCACCATGGGAATGGTAAAGCTCATGTCGGACAGTGAAAAGGGTGAGACCTTCAACAAGTACAATGTGACCATTCACGGAACAGCAGATGAGATAGTTGCAGGAGTTGTCAGCGGAAACACGGACATTGCAAATGTCCCCGCAAACCTTGCCGCTGTGCTTTACAACAAGACAGAGGGCAATGTCAAAACAGCCGCAGTAAACACCCTCGGCGTGCTTTATGTGGTATCATCGGGCGAGGAAATAACCTCTGTGGCAGACCTTAAAGGCAAGACCATATATTCCACAGGCAAGGGAACCACTCCCGAGTATGTCTTAAACTACATTCTGAGAGCAAACGGTCTTGAGCCGCAGACTGACGTGACCATTGAGTACAAGTCGGAAGCAAGCGAGTGCGCCGCTGTAATGGCGGAAAGCGAAAATGCCATTGCAGTCCTTCCCCAGCCCTATGTTACCGCTGCGCAGCTTCAGAATGAGAACATTATAATTGCCCTCAGCCTTACCGACGAGTGGGACAAGGTCAGCGAAACTCCCCTTATCACAGGCGTGACCATTGCACAGAAAAGCGTTATTGAGGAAAATCCTGTTGCTTTTGCTGATTTCCTCGGTGAATATCAGGCTTCTGTTGATTTTGTAAATGAAAACACCGATGAAGCCGCCGAACTCATAGGAAACTATGATATTGTGAAAGCCCCCGTTGCAAAAAAGGCACTGCCTTACTGCAATATAACTCTTTTAAGGGGGGATGATATGAAAAGTGCCGTAACAGGCTACTGGAATATCCTCTTTGATGCTGATCCAAAGTCGGTCGGCGGCAATCTCCCCGATGATGATGCTTTCTATTCGGAAATGATATATGAATAGGTCTGACAAAAAAGACTTCTTTCAAAAAGCTTTGGGTATATTATTCTGGCTGGTTTTGTGGCAGGCGGCAGCAATGCTCCTTGACAAGCGGATAATCCTTGTAACGCCCATAGCGGCGGTAAAAAGGCTTTTTGAGCTATGCACCCAAGCGGATTTTATCAAGACCGTCCTCAATTCCTTTCTGAGGATAGGCGGAGGATTTTTTGCAGGGGTCATAACGGGGACTGCTTTGGCTGTGCTGTCGGCAGCATTTACATGGGCGAAAGCGATAATTTCTCCTGCGATATCGGCGGTAAAGGCAGTTCCTGTGGCGAGCTTTATCATATTTGCGCTGTTTTTTCTGAAAAGCTCTGCATTGTCCTTTCTCATTTCCTCGCTTATGGTAACACCTGTGATATATGACGCTGTTGGCAAGGGAATTGAAAATACGGACAAAAGGCTTGCCGAAGCAGCACAGCTTTTTCGGCTAAGCCCTGCAAAGAAAGCAAGATATCTCTATTTCCCCTCGGTAATGCCCTTTCTCACCGCCGCTTTCAGAACGGCTGCGGGGCTTGCTTTCAAGAGCGGAACGGCTGCCGAGGTCATAGGTCAGCCCGATAATACCCTTGGCGATATGCTCTATCGGGCGAAAATATATCTTGAGACTGCCGATCTGTTTGCATGGACAATGGTGATAATCCTTCTTGGGAAGCTGTTCGAGCTGCTTGTAACATCGCTTCTGAACGTGATTTATAAGCGTTCGCAGCGATTGAAAATAAACAGTAATATTAAAGGGGGTGTTTGCTCCGATGATTAAAGGAATTTACCGTTCCAAGGAGCGGCATACCGTTTCGGCAGTATTTGCCGCATGATAAAAAACAAAAAAACTATTTTATAAAGGAGAATAAAAACATGATTAAGCTCACACTTAAAGACGGCTCCGTAAGAGAAGCCGAAAGCGGAGTATCTGCCGCTGAAATAATCAAGGGAATCGGCATGGGACTTTACAAGGCTGCCTGCTGCGTAAAGCTGGACGGCGAGGTTTGCGACCTGAGAACCCCTGTTGAAAAAGACTGCACCTTCGAGGTATGCACCTTTGACAGCGAAGAGGGCAAAAAGACCTTCTGGCACACTGCTTCCCACATTCTTGCACAGGCAGTAAAGCGTGTATATCCCGAAACCAAGCTGTCCATAGGTCCCTCCATCGACAATGGCTTCTACTATGATTTTGACACCGACCACCCCTTCACCGCAGACGATCTTGCCAAGTTTGAAGCGGAGATGAAAAAGATCGTCAAGGAGGGCATTGAGCTTAGCCGTTTCGAGCTGCCCCCCGCAGAAGCAGAGGCAAAGCTTGCCGAAATGGGTGAGCCTTACAAGGTCGAGCTTTGCAAGGAGCACAGTGACAAGGGCGAGAACATCAGCTTCTACAAGCAGGGCGATTTCACCGACCTTTGCGCAGGTCCTCACCTTATGTCCACTGCTCCCGTAAAGGCATTCAAGCTCACCAACTGCACAGGCGCATACTGGAGAGGCGACTCAAAGGGCAAGCAGCTTTGCAGAATTTACGGAACTGCATTCCCCAAGGCTTCCGAGCTTGAGGAATATCTCAAGAAGGTGGAGGAAGCAAAGAGCCGTGACCACAACAAGCTGGGAAGAGAGCTTGAGTATTTCACCACCGTTGATTATATCGGTCAGGGTCTGCCCATACTTCTCCCTAAGGGTGCAAAGGTTATCCAGCTCATGCAGAGATGGGTGGAGGACGTGGAAGCAAAGCACGGCTGTATGCTCACAAAGACCCCCTATATGGCTAAGAGAGAGCTTTACAAAATTTCGGGACACTGGGACCACTACCTT
>JAGBFZ010000213.1 GCA_018110855.1 Oscillospiraceae bacterium | reverse complement strand
TAAAATCGCTTCACATATTCCACTTGGCAAATTTATCTAAATTGAACAAATTTGCGATGAAATAAAAAAAGGAATTAAAGAATTTGTATAAATTTTACTTGAAATTTTCCGCCAAAGTTGGTATTATAGGAGCATAAAGAAACTCTGTCAGTGCGCCCATCAGGGAAAGACAGAGTTTGCGTGCGTGTCTTTCTGCGTCCATTTGGAAAACGAAAGGCTTTGCATGAATAACTACTGCAAGGCCCAGGCCTAAAGTCAGTTTATTTTTACCGAATAATTCAAGGGGGAATTCTAAGATGTTACCTAAACAAGAAGTTGTAGCAATGCTGCTTGCAGGCGGACAGGGCAGCCGTCTCTACGCTCTTACAAAGAAGCTTGCTAAACCTGCAGTTCCGTTCGGAGGAAAGTACAGAATCATCGACTTTCCGCTGTCCAACTGTGTAAACTCGGGTATTGATACCGTAGGTGTTCTTACTCAGTATCAGCCCCTTGTTCTCAACGACTATATCGGAAACGGTCAGCCGTGGGATCTTGACAAGCAGTACGGCGGTGCTCACTGCCTGCCTCCTTATCAGACCGCTCTGGGAGCTGAGTGGTACAAGGGAACTGCAAACGCAATTTACCAGAATATCGCATTTGTTGACCGCTACAATCCCGAATATGTTGTAGTTCTCTCCGGCGACCATATCTATAAGATGGATTACAACGAGATGCTCAGCTATCATAAGGAAAAGAACGCTGCGGCAACTATCGCAGTTCTTGACGTTCCCATGGAGGAGGCTTCCCGTTTCGGTATCATGATAACCGACGACGAAGGCAATATCGTTGACTTTGAGGAAAAACCCAAGCAGCCCCGTTCCACTCTTGCTTCAATGGGTATCTACATTTTCACATGGAGCAAGCTCAGACAGTACCTTATCGACAATGAGAACAACCCCGACGAGGACAAGGACTTCGGTAAGGCGATCATCCCCAACATGATGAATGCAGGCGAAAAACTTGTTGCATGGACCTTTGACGGCTACTGGAAGGACGTAGGAACCCTTGATTCCCTCTGGGAAGCAAATATGGACCTTCTTAACCCCAATATCCCCATCGACCTGTATGACCCCGACTGGAAGATGTACTCGAGAAATCCCGTACTTCCTCCCCAGTACATAGGCGAAAATGCAAACGTTGAAAACTCCATGATCGCCGAGGGCTGCAATATCGACGGAAACATCGACTTCTCCGTAATTTACGAGGGAGTTACCATTGAAAAGGGAGCTACCGTTACCGACTCCATCATCATGCCCGGAACCGTTATCAAGGAGGGTGCGGTTGTTGAATACGCCATCGTAGGCGAGAACAGCATTATCGAAAGCGGCGCTCATGTAGGCGCACGTCCCGAAACTGTTGAAAACCGCGATGACTGGGGCATTGCAGTTATCGGAAACAAGATCACCATTTCCGAGGGTCAGATCGTAGGACCCAAGCAGATGGTACCCGATATCAAAAAGAAGTAAGAGCTTTCACGGAAGGTAGGTTAATAAACAATGAGCTTGAATAAAAAGATACTGGGCGTAATTTTCGCCAATATGCACGAGGACGTAGTTCCCGAGCTTACACGTCAGAGAACCATGGGCTCGGTCATGTTCGGCGGCAGATACAGACTTATCGACTTCACCCTCTCCAACATGGCAAATTCGGGCATTGACGAGGTGGGCGTTGTAACAAAATCCAACTATCAGTCCCTTCTCGACCACTTAGGCTCGGGCAGAGAGTGGGATATGGCAAGAAAGAACGGCGGACTTCATCTTCTGCCCCCCTTCTCGAACCTGACCAGCGGTATGTACAGAGGCCGTCTGGAGGCTCTTTACGGAATCACTGATTTTATCCGCTGCTCCGACGCAGACTATGTTATCATGTCCGACTGTGATGTAATAACAAGCCTTGACTACAACAAGCTTTATGACGCTCATGTAAAGAGCGGCGCAGATATCACAGCAGTTTATGCAAGAGCAAACCTTGACCTTGATGCTGCTGCTCACACCAATGTTTTCGGCATTGATGACGAAGGACGCATCACCAACGTTCTCATCAATCCCGAGATCAGCGGCGAGTGCAATATTTCCCTCAACACCTACATCATCTCCAAGCCCCTGCTCATGAGCATGATAACAGACGGTGCTGCAAAGGGCATTTACAGCTTCGCAAAGAGCATACTTCAGGCTCAGTGCGGACGCTATAAGATCATGACCTACAAGCATGAGGGGTATTTCTCCAAGATCACCTCCATCAAGAGCTACTATGACGCAAATATGGCTCTTCTTGACACCGAAAACAGAAAGGGTCTCTTCCCCGACAACGCTCCCGTATACACCAAGATACGCGATAATCCGCCCGCAAAATTTGCTATCGGCGCAAAGGTGAAGAATTCCCTTATCGCAGACGGCTGCATTATCGAGGGTACAGTTGAAAACTCCATTCTGTTCAGAGGCGCAAAGGTAGCAAAGGGTGCAGTTGTCAAGGATTCCATCATCATGCAGGACAGCGTTATCGGCAAGAACTGCAACATCAGCTGCGTTATCACCGACAAGATCGTAGATATTTCCGACCAGAAGATCCTTACAGGCTCCAAAAATTATCCCATCTACATCGGCAAGGGAGCACAGATCTGATCTAAGCACAAAGCCGAAAACAGGCTTGATATCACAGAAATGACATCGAGCCTGCGGCTTAATTTCCGCAGGCTCGACATATTTTGATAATAACCCGTAAATCATATCAAATTACTAACTAACGTCAATAATACCTTCCGAGAGAAAGGATAATATATATGAGAATACTTTACACAGCTTCAGAAGCGCTTCCCTACGCCGCTTCGGGCGGACTGGCGGACGTTGCGGGATCACTGCCCGCAGCCCTCTGCAAGGCGGGACATGACTGTCGGGTAGTTCTTCCCCTTTACAAGAGCGTTAAGCCCGAGCTTAGAGAGAAGCTAAAATTCATCAAGAATTTCACCGTTGACGTAGGCTGGAGAAAGCAGTACTGCGGAGTGTTCGAAGGCGAAGCAAACGGTGTTACCTACTATCTCCTCGATAACGAGTATTACTATGCAAGAGACGGTCTTTACGGCTTTTACGATGACTGCGAGAGATTCGTATTCCTCTCCCGTGCAGTGCTTGAGCTTATCAGGCAGATAGACTGGAAGCCCCAGATCATAAACTGCAACGACTGGCAGACAGCTCTTATCCCCGTTTATTATCAGACCTACTACAAATTCCAGTATGGCTATGATAATATCAAGACCGTTTTCACTATCCACAATATTCAGTATCAGGGACGCTACGGCATGGACGTTATCAACGATATCATGGGCATACCCATGTACCATGCAAAGCTCCTTGAGTATGACGGCGCAGTTAACCTGATGAAGGCAGCCTTCGAGACAGCCGATAAGATAACCACCGTTTCCCCCAGCTATGCATGGGAGATACTTGACCCATGGTATTCCCACGGACTTGACAGAGCGCTTACCAACAAGCAGTATAAGCTATGCGGCTTCTTGAACGGCATTGATACCAACCTTTACGACCCCGAGCACGACCCCCTTCTTCCTGCCCATTTCACCGCAGATGATATCTCGGGCAAGGCAAAGTGCAAGTCGGAGCTGCTAAAATCCCTGAAGCTCTCCTCGGGCGATGAGCCGCTTATCGGCATCATCACAAGATTCGTATCCCACAAGGGCATCGACCTTATCAAATATGTATTCGAGGAAATGCTGAGTCTGGGCTGCAAGTTTGCAGTCCTTGGCGCAGGCGAGAAGATATATGAGGATTTCTTCAAGGAAATGGCATGGAGATATCCCGACAAGGTAAGCGTGACTCTTGGCTTCGTTCCCGACCTTGCAAGGAAGATATACGCAGGTGCTGATATGTTCCTCATGCCCTCCCAGAGCGAGCCATGCGGTCTTGCCCAGATGATCTCCATGCGCTACGGCACACTCCCCATCGTCAGAGAAACAGGCGGTCTCAGAGACAGCGTAAGAGACGCAGGGGGCGAGAACGGCAACGGCTTTACCTTCAAGACCTATAACGCTCACGATATGCTGAACGCAGTGAACAGAGCCTGCGACCATTATCAGGACAAGAAAGCATGGGCGGAGATCGTAAGCTATGCTATGAAAAACGACTTCAGCTGGGATAATTCCGCAAAGCTCTACATCGGACTTTACAAGGAGCTTGCAGGAGAGGAATGATCTCCCATACAGACCCGAGCGCATAAATCGGGTCTGTATTTATATTCATCTAATTTTGCAAAATTTATAATATAAAATAAATAATATTTGACAACGTTTTCATTATATGGTATAATTTTAGTTAATAAAAGCGGATCAATTGGCGGATATCAAAAGCAAAATAGAAAGGGTAAATGAAAATGACCGGTACTTTCAGAGAAGGTATTCTTAAATTCATATCGGAAATAAACGAAAATGCTCAGGAAATTGAAGATGTTGCCGAGAATATCGGCAAGACCCTGGGGCTGGTAGCGGATGATATCAGGCTGGGCAGATTTACAATGTCTCTTAATGCTCCGCCGAACAACTTCGAGCCTGAAGGCGTTATGCGTCAGCATGAGATATCCTTCGGACCGGAAGGCGATGAGGCGGACTGTGTATTCGGGAAATACGTCACCAGAGAGGGCGGCGTGATGGAAGAACTGTTCGTTCCGCAAAAGGGCGAAAAGTGGGACGAAAAAGAAAAAGAGCTTATTTCCTCCATAGCAAGGATTATCTATATTTTCTGCGGCAGGGGCAGGGTAATGGGACTTCTTGAGAAGAGTCTTTATATTGACCACAGAACAGGAGCGGCAAACGTTCAGGCGATAATGAGATTCGGCGGAATGCTCAAGGCAAAGGGACAGCTGGTGGATTACGCCAATGTATATATAAATATCAAGAATTTCAAGTTTGTAAATCAGCTTTTCGGCAATACAGAGGGAGACATTCTGCTTAAAAAATTTGTGGATGCCATGAAGGTCTTTGCAAATTCCGACGGATTCTTTGCAAGGCTTGGCGGCGATAATTTCATCATGCTCTTAAAAAAGGGCAGGATAACCGACCTGCGCGGATTTGCAGACGCACTCTCCTTTGAGATGGGTGAGGGCGAGGCAAAGCAGCTCTATGATGTAAGGCTTCGCATGGGAATCTGCGAGGCTGTGGAAAGCGATACCATGTCCGACCTTATGAGCAAGGCAACGGTGGCTTACAGTGCAACTAAGTTCAAAAATATGGACGTGGTATATTATACCCCAATGCTTATGGAAGCCTCCATGCACAGAAAGGAGATATCCACCATATTCCCAAAGGCACTTGAAAACAGGGAATTTACGGTGTTTTATCAGCCCAAGGTCCACCTTGCGGACAATAAGCTCTGCGGCTGCGAGGCTCTTTGCAGATGGATAAAGGACGGCAGGATCGTTCCGCCTATGGAATTTATCCCCGTTCTGGAAGCGGAAGGAACCATATGCAGGCTTGATTTCTACATTTTTGAAAGGGTCTGCGAGGATATAAAGCGATGGAAGGATATGGGCATCGAGCCTGTCAAGGTCTCGGTGAATTTCTCCAAGCATCACCTGCGCAACAGGCGGCTGGCGGACGAGGTGCTGGGAATTATCAGAAAGCACGGCGTTGACGGAAAATATATCGAGATCGAGCTGACTGAGATGACGGGAGCGGAGGACTTCACCGCAATGAACGTCTTTATTGAAAAAATGAAGGAGAACAACGTCAGCACCTCCATTGACGATTTCGGAACGGGTTATTCATCTCTGAATCTTCTGAAGGATCTTGATGTGGACGTTATCAAGCTTGACAGATCCTTCTTCACCAACATCAATGAGGCAGACGGCGGTCTTTCCACCGACAGGATCGTGGTCAAGAATATTGTCAATATGGTGAACGAGCTGAATATGGAAACTATTTCCGAGGGCGTGGAAACTGCCGCTCAGGCAGATTTCCTGCGTGATATAAACTGCAGCATGGTGCAGGGCTTCCTTTTTGACAAGCCTCTGCCCAGAGATGAATTTGAGATCCGCCTGTTAAACGGCGATTTCTATAAAAACAAGGGATAAGCATATTTTTTCGCCATGTTCCTCTTTTTTTCAATATCTGTCTTGACATAATATGTTTAAAAGAGTATAATTTATCTTGATAAGACAGTTGAAAAGAGGTCATTATGGCTGTTTATACCATATTATTCCTGATAACAGCGGCAGCCGGTATTCCCATGTGCGGACTTTCCGAAAAAAAGGACGGCAGGACTTTGGGGATCTACTGTATAGTAATGGCTGTGCTGTTTACCGCAGTATCGTCTCTCCGCTTCGGTGTGGGGTATGATTACAACCTGTACGCAGGCTGGTTTTACGGCCTTAATTTCACCGACTTTGACGAGCTGAGAGGAGACCGCAGAGAGATCGGGATATTTCTGCTTTTAAAGCTGGTGAATATATTTTCTGCGGATTATGCCGCAGCATTTCCTCTTATTTCTCTGCTTATTTATCCCCCCCTGATGTATTACATCTTTAAAAATTCCGACAACCCGTGGATAAGCACAGCGGCGTTTATGGGAATGGGGCTTTTCTTTAATTCAATGAATTTTATGAAGCAGTTCATAGCAGCCGTAATATGCGCCTTTGCGTTTCAATATGCGGCAAAGGGCAGCTATTCAAGATTTTTCTTAATAGTGCTGGCAGCCTCGGCATTTCACCGCTCTGCCCTGTTTCTCCTGCCCTGCGTGCTGTTCGTGCTGATCGACTGGAGCTTCATGACCCTCGGGATAACGGCGGCATTATCCGCTGCTGCCTATGCCTTTTCCGAGCCTTTGGTCCGCTGGGTAACGCAGTATGTCTACTCGATGTACGATCCCGACAGCAGCAGGGAAATGATAAACGGTATCTCCATCTGCTATGCGGTGATGTTCGGTGTGCTGTTTGTGGCGGCATTTTTACTGCGAAACCGCATGACAGGGGATAAGCGCAGCATAAATATGATAATATGGTGCTGCTTCGGTGCATTTTTCTTTGAGCTTATCGGCTCACGATATGCTATCGTGTCAAGAATGGCACTGCTGTTCTTTATACCTGCGGTGTGCCTTGGGATCCCGAAAATATTCACAGCGCTGTATTCACTTTCCGAAAAGAAGAAAAAGGGCAGAGGCATAGCGGTGATCGCAGCTGCTGTCATTCTGCTGATGGGAAATTGTCTGTTCCTAATGGAGCGCAATTACAACGGCGTTATTCCTTACAGAACCATCTTCGAGAGGGAGGACAATGCATGAAGCTCTCCTTTTATCCCTCTTCTGTTTCTGAGGATATTTTACTGTGTCTCGGAATAACATATCTTTCCGCCTGTGTCGGCAGAGACGATTTTATTCCCGAAGCTATGGCGGGAATCATCCGCAGCGGGGCAATGCTTCTGTGTATCCTGTGCTGGCTTGTAACTGCATTTTTCAACGGACTTCGAATGAGAAGGCGGTTTGCGGCGGGAATGTGCCTGTGCCTTATACTTCCGCCTGTTATTCAGCTGGGGTCGGTGATAAGGGCGTTCAGATTTTCGGAATGGGGTATTGCGGCAGATAAGCTCTGTCAGATCGTTTCAAGGCTTCCCTATTCGGCGCTTGAAAAGGTTTCGGGGATCAATGGATATTTTGTCTCTGTTACAACAGCAGTCATGGGACTTATGCTGTTCGGAGCGGGATATTTTTATACTAAAAATATGCTAAGTAACATTGAAAGGAACGATATATTATGAAAATGAAAAAATGTCTGTCAGTTATAGCTGCAGCGGTTATGGCTGCTTCCATGGCTGCATCCGCAGCTGCAACGGATTATTCAGCTGACCCATCATATCCTCTTCCCCCTTCTGCCCCCACAAAGCCTGTGAATGAAACAAATCAGCCCGCAGCAGGAACTGTTCCTTCCAATCCTGTTTCGGTAATAGACAAAAGCGGTGTATCCTCGGCTCTGAGGAGAAATGCGCCTATCTACGCTTCATATCAGGACGCAGGTCTCAGGGCGGACGCTCTTTCCCTGCTGGCAAACAGAGAGGGCAGCGTTCTCAGAGTGGAAACAAAGCGCTACACTGCCGTTATCAGGGGTGAGACTGTTACAAAGGCAAAGGATATCAGCCTTGCCATCAAAATGACAAAGAGCACCGAGCAGGGTGCAATGATACTCAGAACTGAGCAGAAGGGCGAATTCGGCTGCACTGCGGACATAATCATCTCCGCAAAATATTATTCTCAGTGCGGTATCGACCTGAAGGACGCTCATGTTTATTTCATTGACGAAAACAAGCAGGTGAACGATCTTGGCGGAGTGGTCACAGATAAGGACGGCAATATAGTTATCTCCATGACCATGGGCGGCAAGTATATTATTATGTAAACCTATTACTCAGAATTAATTGGCGGATATTCCCAAAAAGAATATCCGCCTTTTGTATGTTATAGACGAATTTTCAAGCCGCTCGTCCCTGTTTTTTTACGCCGTTACCGAAATGTTATATATCTGCCGTTATTTTTGTCATTATACGGTTGAAAATAAGTATTTTTAGGTGTATAATAAGAATACTTAGATTAGAATATTTTAAAAGGAATGTAATGCTTTGGTATTTTCGGATATATTTTTTCTGTTCATATTCCTGCCGCTGTTTCTGCTGTGCTACTTCGCAGCGTCGAAAACTAAGCTCAAGAATATCGTTCTTATAATCTTCTCGCTGTTTTTCTATGCGTGGGGAGAGCCTGTAT
>JAGBFZ010000212.1 GCA_018110855.1 Oscillospiraceae bacterium | reverse complement strand
GTTGGGATATATACCAAACCTCACGCTATGATAATTACTGTTGACGATACGGGAAACGGAATATCTGCCGAAAATACCGAGAAAATTTTTGAGTACGGATTTTCTACCAAAGGCGACGGAAGGGGCACAGGCTTGGCTCTGGTCAGACAGCTTGCAGAAAAGCATAACGGCACTATTACGGTCGATTCCGAACCGGGTACGGGAACATCGTTCACCGTAACTCTTACCGATGAAGGGGGAATTTCAGATGTATGAAGTTATGATAGTTGAAGATGATCCTATGGTTGCAATGATAAATAAGCAATATGTAACGGAGAATAAGCATTTTCATGTTTCCTGCGTATGCCGTGACGGTGACAGGGCACTTGCAATGCTCCGTGAAAGCACTGTTCACCTTGTTATCCTCGATGTATATATGCCCAAAACAAACGGACTTGAGCTTCTGAGGAAGATCAGAGAAATAAATCTGCCTGTGTCCGTAATAATGGTAACAGCTGCAAATGACAGCGCAGCTATTGAAGAAGCAATGCGTCTTGGTGTTGTGGATTATCTTGTAAAGCCGTTTTCAAGTGCAAGATTTCAGCGTGCTCTTGAAACATTTTTAAACAGGCAGGACGCTTTTCACGATCTGTCGTCATTCAGTCAGCAGCATATTGACGCCATTATGAACCGAAGCTCATCGGGAACGTCCGAACAGCTCCCCAAAGGAATTCAGGATCAGACTCTGGAAACTGTAAAAAGCTTTCTTGAACAAAGTCCCGATACCGATTTTACAAGTGAAGAAATTGCGGATAAAGTTGGGCTGTCCCGTGTAACAGTCCGACGATATGTAAACTTCCTGCTTGAAAAAGGTGTGATCGTGGGAAATATGAATTATGAAACAGGAGGCAGACCTTGTATGCTTTACAGATTAAATAAATCTGAATAAGCATTTTGTGTCCTTAGCTTCAAAAGCCTTGACAATCGGTTACAATACCCTAACAAAGCACGTTATCCAAATCTGATTTCAGACGGAGTAACTCCATAGTATTCTCTGATTTTTCTGCTCATGTCGCTCTGGCTGCAAAATCCTGTGTTTGCGGCAATATCGGACAGCTTCATGGCGGTATATCGTATAAGCTCACAAGCTCTTGTGCAGCGTATGTGGGTAAGATATTCACGGGGTGACATTCCCGTTTCCGCCTTGAATGCGTGAGAAAGATAACCCTCGCTGATAAAATTATCGGCAGCAATATCCTCAATTTTTATGCTGTCAGCATAATTTTGCTCAATATACGTCCTGACCTTTTCCGAAAGAATTTTTCCCGAGCGCTTAGCAGTTATCTCATTCTGTGGTCTGTAAATATCGAAAAATTTCGACACGATATCAAGCGCCGCACTCAGCTCCGAGCAAATATTTCCGCCATACGAAAATATATCAGCCATTTTTTCAAAGCCCGACTGAATTTCGGGCTTATTTTTTATCACGATGATCCCGCCTTTGCTTGTATCTGTAAGCATTGAAAAAAGATCGGGACGGGTAAGCTGATTTTTCAGCTCCCACGGGTTTATTATTGTAATAAATCGCTTGTACTCTATATCCTTTTCTACAGTTACATCATGAAGCTGCCTGCTTTTTATAAGTGCCGAATCTCCGTCGGAAAGAACAGATATAATATCTCCGGTGACAATATTCACTTTGCCGCTTACGATGTGCATAATTTCGCATGATGTATGAGTATGACATACTTTGTACATCGGATTTTCATAATATCCTGCGTGTTCTATAATAGCCATTTTATCACCCTTTTTATCATATCACACATCGGAATAATTTGCAACAAAAAACAGCAGATTTTCTATAATAAATAGCAGATTATATAATGCAGTATTCCAAAAATTCGGCTAAAATATTGTAAATAACCCTTTTAAGGAGATAGGCTTATGAATATCAAAAAAATTATAGCGTCCGCAGTATGTTCAGCAATGCTCCCCATCGCTTTAATCGGCTGTGCGGACAGTAAAAATCAAGCTGAAACGGAGGAAACTGCTATGCAGACAACTGAAACAACAGCAGAAAAGGAAATACCGCTTGCAAGTGTGAACACAGCTTACAAATCTGTCACTGTTGACGGAAACACAACAAATATGGACGAGGCTACGCTATGGCGTGGTCTGGGCGTTATAACGGGAAACAATTCCTCACGTCTGCTTATGGACTACAAAACGGAAAATCCCGATGCATATTGGGAGATAATGAACCTGCTGTTCAAGCCCGATTACGGCGCAGGTCTTACCCATGTGAAAATAGAATTCGGCACGGACGTTAATTCTTCATCGGGTACAGAGCCTTGTATAATGCGTTCCGCAGATGAAACGGCGGACGTTACAAGAGGCGCAGGCTTTATGTTTGCGGCGGACGCTCTTTCCATAAATCCCGATATTACCGTTGATCTGCTCCGCTGGGGAGAGCCAAAGTGGGTAACAGACGCATTTGCCGAATCCCGGGAGGCAGGCTTTGAAGCAAGATACAAATGGTACAAGGCTGCTATTGACGGAGCGTTCGATACATACGGAATGAAATTCACCCACATCAGTGCCGACGCAAATGAAGCGGAAAAGGTGGATACCGACTGGATAATATATTTTGCCGACAGGCTGGAAAATGAGACTGACGAGCGATACGATTATGGTGCAATAAAGATAGTTGCTTCCGATGAGATAGGTTCATGGAAGATCGCAGACGAAATGACAGATAACGAAGCTCTGCGAAACGCAGTTGATATCCTTGCCGAGCATTATAACACTTGGGCAAGCGAAAAGGCTAAGCTTCTGAACAAAAACTATGGCAAAGAGATCTGGTATTCCGAAGGAATTGCTTCCACGAATATTGCAAAGCTTGCGGTACAAAGCAACGGCAGCGTCATTAACGGCACAAACGGCGCTTTGGACGTATGCAACCGCATTATAAACGGTTATTACAACGGCAGAATGACAATGTATGAGTATCAGCCTGCTGTGGCGGCGTATTATTCGGGAGCAAAATATTTTCCGAAATCACTTATAAATGCACAGAACCCTTGGAGCGGTTATTATGAAGCGGACAGCGGAGTATGGACTTCCGCACATTTCACCCATTTTATAAAGAACGGCTGGAGATTTATCGACAGTGCCTGCTACGGTGACGGCAAGGAAAATCACTACATTTCCGAAACCACTAACAATTATATGACAGTCACCGATACGGAAACGGGAGATTATTCTATCATCATCTGCAACGACAGCGAGGAGCAGCGCAATTACACCTTTACCCTTGAAAATATGAAGCTGGCAGACGCACCGTTCACAATTTGGGAAACAAGAGGCCCCGATGAGGGTCAGGCTTACGATGAGAATTATTTTGAGAATATAGGTACATTCCTTCCCGTTGAAGCTGACGGAAAATATTCCTATT
>JAGBFZ010000211.1 GCA_018110855.1 Oscillospiraceae bacterium | reverse complement strand
GCCTCAGTGTTCTGAGCAGTGAAAACGGAGACAGAAAAATTATCCCATTCAAAGGTTCTGGTCTCCATACCTGCTTCGGGCATATAGTTAGCGGGGTCAATGGAGAGACATTCGGAAAGAATATCATTCTCTCTCACATCGGGAAACAGCTCCGCTGCACCCCCTGTTTTTTTCAGTACCCGACCGTTCTCGTTGATAATGATAGTAGGAAAGGGGCAGTTATTCAGAAAGAATCTGCTGACCGACGAGTTATCGTCAGGGGGAGGGGGAGCCTCGGCTTTGCTTTTGAGATCAAGGAATTCCTTTTCCTTCTGCAGATACAGGATAAGGTATGCAATGCCGATAAGAGAGGTAACGCAAAGTGATATCCAGAATCTGACCTCACCGCCTCTTAATATGCCGAATGCGCTGTAAAGCGAGGCAGCCACAAGAAGCATAGATACCGGCTTGAATAAATTTCTGCTGTTTCCCGCCATTTTTTCACGACCTTTTAACTAACGGATTCAGATCTCCTCAATAATTGGGAGTATCATAGGATTGCGCTTGGTTTTCATATAGATATAGTCGCTGAGAGAGTCTCTGAGACCCGACTTGATGCTGTTCCAGTCTCTCACACCGCCCGACAGACAAGCCTCAAGGGTCTTTCTGAGAATATCCCTTGCAGCCTCCATCATCTCCTCGTTTTCCCTGACATAAACAAAGCCTCGGGAGAGGATATCGGGACCTGCCAGAATAGTGCCGCTTTCGCTTTCAATGGTAGCCACCACAACGATAAGACCGTCCTCGGCAAGGTGCTTTCTGTCCCTGAGAACGATGGAGCCCACATCACCTACGCCAAGACCGTCCACCAGAACTCTGCCCGCCTGGACCTTGCCCGTAACGCCAATGTTAACACCATCCGTCTCGATAACGTCACCGATTGAGCCTATAATAACATTGCTCTCGGGTATGCCAAGAGAATAAGCCAGCGCAGCACTCTTTTTAAGGTGCTTGTACTCACCGTGAACGGGAATGAAGAAGCGGGGACGTGTAAGAGCCATGATCAGCTTTAACTCTTCCTGACAAGCATGACCCGAAACATGAACATCATACATGGACTCGTAAATGACCTCAGCACCCGCCTTGAGCAGCTCATTTACGACCTTTGTAACGTACTTCTCATTTCCGGGAATGGGATTTGCACTTATAATGATATAGTCCATAGGAGTGATGGTAACGCTCCTGTGTTCGTTCATAGCCATTCTTGTGAGAGCGGACATAGGCTCGCCCTGACTTCCCGTGGTAATGAGAACTATCTTTTCGGGGGGGTATTTGTTCATGGTTTCAAGATCGATTATCACCCCGTCCGGAACGGAAAGATAACCCAGCTCCATGGCAGTTGAGATAACGTTCAGCATACTTCTGCCGAAAACAGCCACCTTTCTGTCGCTGCTCACCGCCTTGTTGATTATCTGCTGGATACGGTGAATGTTTGAAGCGAAAGTAGCAATAATAATTCTCTTGCCCTCCGCCTTAGCAAAAAGCTTTTCAAAGGATTCGCCCACAGTGCGCTCGGAAGCGGTGTGACCGGGTCTTTCTGCATTGGTGGAGTCGGACATAAGAGCAAGAACGCCCCTGTTTCCAAGCTCACCGAACCTTGCAAGGTCGATAATGCCGCCCTCGATGGGAGTAAAATCCACCTTGAAGTCGCCTGTGTGGATAACGATTCCCGCAGGAGTGTGGATAGCCAGACCCACAGCGTCGGGAATGGAGTGATTTACTCTTATAAATTCCACCGCCATGCAGCCCATTTTAACGGTCTGACGGGGAGATATCACATTGAGCTTAGCCTGACTCGTAAGATTGTGCTCCTTGAGCTTGCCCTCGATAAGACCGATGGTAAGACGGGTAGCATAAACGGGAATATTGCATTTTTTCAGAAGATATGCAAGGGAACCGATGTGGTCCTCGTGACCGTGAGTGATAACAATACCCCTTACCTTAGAGATGTTCTGCTCAACATAGGTAAAATCGGGGATAACAAGATCAACACCGGGCATATCGCTGTCGGGGAAGGCAAGACCGCAGTCCACGATGAACATATCGTTTCCGCATTCAAAAACAGTCATGTTCTTGCCTATCTCATTAAGCCCGCCGAGAGGGATGATCTTCAAAGGAGTGCGCTTGATCGCCCTGTGATTAGAGTGATCGGAGGAGCGTGCAATATCATTTTCGCCCGATTCGGGGATATTGCTGTTTCTCTGATACTGAGACTCATAGCCGCTGTTTCGGTATCTTGAGCCTTGATATCCGCCCCTGCCGTCCTGCACATAGGAAGCTCTGGGGAGATTTTTCTCATAGCTTCTTTCAAAGGAGGTCTTTTCAAATACCGATGTGTCGGAAGCAGGCTTGTCATATGACCTGTCATAATTTCTTTCATAGGGCTTGTCATAGCTTCTGACGTACTGCTGTCTGCCGTCATAGCTCCTGTTGTTATTTGCAGAACGGTTATAATAGGGCTTGCTGCTGTTATAGGGCTTGTAGGGTCTGCGCTGCTCATAAGGACGGCTGTCGCTTCTTGTCTCGGACTGAGGAGCGGGAGACAGCTGCCTGTCAAAGCTCTCGGGAGAAACTCCCCTCGGGGGGAGCATGGGTCTGCGCTGATTGTAGGAGCGCTTAACGGGACGTCTGCTGTCGGAAGGAATAACTTCTCTTTTCTCTGTCTTGGGAGCGATCTTTTCACCGTATTCGTTTACTGCGGGCTCGTTTTCATTGTTTCGGTTTTCAGCCAATTTTCTTTACCTCGTTTCAAAATAATAAAAATAATAGCGTATATTCCCCGTGTTATTTCCGAATATACACGAGAAATAAAAATGAACCTGTCAGGACCTCTCGCGGTACTGACAATTTTTTATTGTGCGGACAAAAAATGCAAAGCGCCTTCCTGCATGAAAAATACCCTTAGCAAAGGAAAAAATACACATATGAGCAGCAGCGGCAGACACAGCTCGTCTGTCTGAAAACGGGAAACGGCTCCCCCGCCGCAAAAAGCCCCGCTGATCTTAAAATATGCCTGCTCCCATGAGCCTGCATTATCCGTTCCCGACTGAATCCGCCGTCTGACCCATAAAAACCACAGCTAATTTGACCCCATCTGCCGAAAGCAACTTTTTTATTAATAGGCAGATATACATTTTCCTTTGCATCAAAGGCAGACAACAACATTTCATTTCAACAAAAGCCGCAGGCAAAAAATGCACCTGCGCCAAGTCCGAACACAATAATTAAAATTATTATACCCCATTTCCCCACTGATGTCAAGACGAATTATGTAAACTTATGGATACACGAAAAATTTTTCTCACAGATAATATTATAGCACGTTTGTGTCAATTTGTCAAGTGTATTCAGAAAATTTGTTTCATTGCATAAAAACAACAGACCCGCTTCGACGGAATGATGTATAAAAAACCTGAGAAGAGCGGTATTCTTCTCAGGTTTGTTATCTACTCTATATAATATTGATAATAAAGAATAAATTTTACAACCTTCGATTTGTCGGGCTGTAAGAAATCTATCGGTGCGGAGACAAAACCAACCGTCCCGTACAAATTAACAGCGCGCCCCCGCCGCAATACAGTAATATTTTACAACCCCTTGCAAGTCTTATTATAAGCAATAAGCGCAGCAATAACGCAGATTATCTGAGCCGCATTGACCGAAAGGGAGAAGCCGAAAGCCAGCTTGAAAACGATCAGATCAAGAATAACAGGCGCACCCGTGTCAATACCCACCGACATATTGTAAGCGAGCCAGTCAAGATAAGGAACGCCGCTGCAAAGCCTTGCAATGACCGTCCCGAGAACGATTCCCGCCAGCAGAAAAAACAGAAAAGCAATAGTCTTTTTGAAATTTTCCTTCATTATTTTATCCCCCTGAAATAAAGTCCTCGGGTAAATTTCCCCTCGGGAGCGGAATGCTCCATGTACCGCATAATAACGTCCTTCGCCTGAGAGAAGGGCATATTTCCAAGATCGAGCAGAGCAAAAGCTGCCCCTCTGAATGAGGATAGCCTGTCCGAGGTCTCAAGAATGTCGCAGTTGCGGATACGGGCATATTTCCTCTCGTCACATTCCACAGGGAAAAAGCGGCCCGTCCTGTCGGTAAGCCCTCCCGAGCAGTTTTTGCAGCCCGACTGAGCCTTGACGGGACAGTTTCGTGTTATCATAAGCGGCAGCCTGCCGTATGCGTAAAAGCCCGTCGGGATCTCCTTGGAAAGAGCCGAGAACTGCGCCGCTTTAAGCTCAAAGGAAGCTGTAATGTCCTCAAGCCCCAGCTCCGAAAATCGCTTAACAGCATAGGAATTGGTAATATTAAGTCCCGTTCCTCCGTGAATGTGAACGTCTCCAAGCTCCGACAGCACACCGAGATGAGTAAAATTACCGCATACAAAATGGGAAAATCCCCTTTCTTTAAGGGATAAAAGCTCCTTTAAAAGCCCCTCCTCATCGGTAACGATATCGGGCAGAGAAACAGCCGTCCTTCGAATGATATTATCTTCCTCAAGCTTACTGCAAACGTGAGCTGGAGCAATAACAAGCTCCGCAAGTTCAGCCGCCATGCGAATAGTATCTTCGTTTGTTGAAATTATCCTTATGGCAGGATG
>JAGBFZ010000210.1 GCA_018110855.1 Oscillospiraceae bacterium | reverse complement strand
TGGGCAGTGTGGCACAGCTTAAAACCCTTTACGGATTATTACAGCTATCAATTCCGCTTCTGTTCGGAATATGGCTTTGAATCCATACCGTCAATGAAAACGGTCATGAGCTTTGCGGAAGAAAAGGATCTGAACCTCATGTCCCCCGTAATGGAAGCCCATCAGAAATGCGAGGACGGCAATGAAAAGATAATGTATTATCTTGCCCGGATGTCCCATTATCCCTATACCTTTGAAGGGCTTGTCTATGCAACGCAGATGGTGCAGTCGGACGCAGTGCGACTCAATGTGGAGCATATGCGCCGCAACCGAGGAATATGCATTGGCTCGCTCTATTGGCAGGTAAATGATTCCAATCCCGTTATCTCATGGTCATCGGTGGATTATTATCACCGCTGGAAAGCGCTTCATTACAACGCAAAGAAATTCTATGCCCCCGTCCTGATTTCCGCAGACGGCGAGGATAAGAACAATATCCGCCTTAACGTGTCCTCGGAAAGACAGGAGGAATTTACCGCCGTACTCAGATGGCGCTCCCGCAAAAACACAGGGGAGATAATTTTACAGGGCATGGAGGAGATAAAAGTATCTCCCCTCTCCGCCCACGATCATATCACCCTCACCCCCGAAAATACGGGCATATCTGAGGATATGCGTGACAAGGCATATATCGAATACACCCTGATGGAAAAGGGAGTCCGCCTGTCCTCGGGAACATTCATGTTCGTAACGCCGAAAGCATTCAGATTCGAAGATCCCTGCCTTGAGCTTGCCGCCGCAGATATGGGAAATAAGTTCAAGATAGTGGTATCGGCAAAAGCGTTTGCAAAGGGCGTGTGCCTTGAGCTTAAAGAGGGCAGCTGTCTTTTCTCGGATAACTGGTTCGACCTCCACGCCGACACCCGCAGCGTGTATGTGAGCAAAGCAAAGCTCCCCGCAGGCATTACCGCCGAGGAGCTGAAAAACAATATCAAAGCCGTGTCATATTACGAAGCATTGCAGCTTGGCGGCGGGGGATGCCCCGCGGCGAAGTCGCGCTGTTAGTTTATGTGGATTTGTTAGTTTTGTCACCGCGTCAACAGTTTTTATATCGGACAAATACAAAGAAAAAACAGGAGGCAACAATAATGAACGGAAACCTTCCCGACACCGCCGCATTAAAGCAGCGGTTCACCGAAATATACAAAGAGAATATCAAAAGAGAGGGAGCAGATAAGCTGCTTGAATATCTTCTCTCGTCAAAAAGCGATTTCTTCACCGCCCCCGCCAGCACAAAATATCACGGCTCATATGAGGGAGGACTTCTTGAACATAGCCTTAACGTCTATGACTGTCTCTGCGACTATCTTGACCGTCCAAGAGTAAAGGAGCTTTATAAAATAAATGCAGATAACGAAACAAGAGCAATAATCGCCCTTCTTCACGATATCTGCAAGATAAATTTCTACAAAACCGATTTCCGGAACGCCAAAAACGAGCAGGGCGTGTGGGAGAAGGTCCCCTATTATACCATAGACGACCGTCTCCCCTACGGTCACGGCGAAAAATCCGTCTACATAATCACAGGCTTCATGCGGCTGTCAAGGGAGGAAGCCTTTGCCATACGCTTTCACATGGGCTTCTCGGGCAGCGAGGATATAAACCTCGTTGGCAGAGCCTTCGAGCAGTTCCCCCTTGCCTATGCGCTCCATGCCGCAGATATGGAAGCAAGCTATTTTATTGAGCGTTAACATCCTCAATGTAATATCTGTATTCCAGCATCAGATCGACCATTCTGCCATAGCTCTGTCCGCCGTCGGGAATACCGCCCACCTTTAAGGTAACGTCAATTGCCTTTGCGGAAACAGCCTGGGTCTTTTCCGTGGGAATAACCGCCTTTTGCCTGATATATTCCATATATTCCTCGCTTACAAAGGTGTTGTCCTTAAAGACCTGCGGGGAGATAAGGGAGCAGAGCCTTTCGTATTCCCCGCTGGGAAATGCCCTGCGGCAGGCGGATAAAAGGTAATTCATACCGCTTAAATATCCGCTGTATCTCACCTCAGGCTCTTCAGCTTCAAGGCAGGCACGGTATGCGATAAATCCCGCCTCGTCCTCCCGGATAAACCCCTTCAGATGACTAAGCTCATGCATTACCGTGCAGGGTACTCTCGCAGGACTCAGCGCCCTGTTGTAATTTGCCTCAAGGGTAAAGGGGAAATACACCCCCTGCAGATCAAAGCTCGTCATAACAGCACCGTTTATCCTTTTGTGCTTCGGGTAAAGTCCCTCAAGCTCGGTGTATTCCTCCCCAAGGATATTCATGGCTCTTTCAGCGATTTCGTCCAGATTATCGGGAACGATCATATCCCCGTTTTCGTCACGGGAAACCTGTTCGGAAAGCTCATTTGCGTTAAGGATAACCTCTTCGCAAAGCTCGTTAAGCTGCCCTAAGGTAAAGCCCGCCGCTCCCGCACTGTTATGGTATTTGGGAGAAAATTCCGTTGTGCGGTAAAGCACAAAGCAGTTTAGCGTCTCCGTAACGATTATGTAAATAAGCACCCAACCAAAGAATATCCCGAAGCCCGAAAGCAGCTTCTTTTTCTTCTTCACCGCCCCGATGATAAGGATGATCGGAGCGGCAATAAGCAGAATTATTCCAAGCGCAATAAGTATCTCGCCGAGAGAAAAGGGCAATATCCCCGTTACGGCTGAAATTATATCCGAAACGGGCGCAAAGATATAACGCATATAAAAATCGGCGGCAGGAGTACTGAGCACAGCAGTAATATTCGCCGCCGCCATGAGCGCAAGAATAATGAGCATAGCGATAATGTTTTTATTAAGCTTCTTTTTTTCGGGCATAAAATCTCCTTTGAAAGGTCAGACTGAATGAATAACTTCTATAATAAGCACTGCGAAAAATACTTTGAAAAATACCCCGCAGTATATGAATATTTCACCTCATCGGACAGCCGAATAAATGCACTGAAAATATTCAAGACCGCCTCAACAGTCATAATGTATGCGGCATATATAATCCTGCTTGTCTGCCTTGCAGTTTCGCATGATATGAGGATAATAACGGCAATAGCCGTACCCGCATTCGTATTTTTTCTTGTAACGGCAGTGAGAAAGGGAATAAACGCCCCCCGACCATACGAAAAATATCCCATAAAGCCCGTTCTGCCGAAAGCGACAAAGGGAAAATCCTGCCCCAGCCGACATACCGCCTGCGCAGTGGTGATCGCCCTCGCCTGCCTTTATGTAAACACGCCTGCGGGAATATTTCTCGTAATTCTTGCAGCACTCATAGCAATATCCCGTCCGCTTATGGGAGTGCATTTCCCCCTTGACGTGATATTCGGAGCATTGCTCGCCGTTATCCCGTCAATTGTTGGCTTTTATCTCATTCCCTGAGAATGAAAATGGGAATGGGCGGGCAGTTGGGACGATTGGAAAATTCAGCGGTAATTACCGAATATTCCTCGCTGTCAATAGTTTTCACAAATCGGAGCAGAGCCTCCTTTTCCTCAAAGCCCGTGTCCCTGCCGTAATAAAGTATCATGGAAATAAGCCCGCCCTTTTTGATAAGGCGCAGGGCTTTTTTTACCGCCTCAAGGCTTGTTTCGGTCTGTGTGTGGATAGTGTGGTCGCCGCCCGGGAGCCAGCCGAAATTAAAGGTAATGCAGGAAACAGTTCCCTCATCGGCATATCTGTCCATGTCCGTATGGCTTCCGAGAATAAGCTCCGCACGCTCTGCAAAACCCTTTTCCTCAAGAAGCCGCCTTGTGCTTTCAATGGCTTCGGGCTGGATATCAAAGGCAAATACCTTTCCGTTTTTTCCCGCAAGCTCACAAAGAAAAGCAGTGTCATTGCCCCGTCCCGCAGTTGCGTCAATGCATATATCTCCCTCGGAAACACGGGAAGCAATGACCCTTTTTGAAATATCGAGAGCGTTAAAGGTTTTTCTCATTTATCTCCTGTCCTTTCAATTCCCTGTAAAACAGCACCTATAGCGCCTGCATATGCGCCGCCCTCGGGAACAGTGAATGTAAGCCCGTGAAGTCCCCCCACAGCCCTGAGGACCGCCTTTCCCTCGGGTATCTCGGACATTGCGCCGACAAATACAGCGTTTGTGATGTCCGTTCCCTTGCAGGCAAAGGCAGCCATGACGCCTGCCGTCTGGAATATCATGTTGGAAATACCTGCGGCAATATCGGCAGGCTCACGGGACATATTCCGACCGCCGAAATTTGCAGCAGTAACATCCGCAGCAAGACCGCCCAGCGTTCCCTTGCATATATCCCCCATGGTAAGATCTACCCTTGCAGGCTTTCCCTCGGAGATAAGGCGGTTAAGCTCGCCGCTGTCCCTGACGTTTATCATAAGCTCCGCAAGCCCCGAAAGAGTGCCGCCGCCAACGCCGCTGCCGCCGATGTGAGTATATTTATCATTATCCGCAAAAACAAAAGCAGTGCCCGTTCCCATGCTTACAATAACAGCCCTGTCAATGCCGCTGAGCCATTGACCGCCTCTGCCGAAGCAGCCGAATTCCTCGGAATAGCTTCGGGGAATACCGTCAAATCGCCCCTCTGCAATATCCGAGCCTGCCCCGGTCAGAAAAATATGACAGGGCTTTTCGGAAATTTCCGCCTCGGAAAGCATATCAAAGCATTCCGCTTCAAGCCGCTCTCCGCTGCCGTCGGTGTTGTATTTACGTTTTGCAAGAATATTGCAGCATTCGTCAGTACATATCAGCTTCACCGCCGAACCTCCTGCGTCGATTCCAAGATATATCATAAAATTCACATTCCTTTTCATTCAAGAGGAGCGGGATTCGTGCATGGGATATTTCTGCTCTCTCGTACAGAGGGCGCCGCCCATCTCACCGCATTTTTGATTATTTTCAGAATATTCTCATCGTGATAAACGGGATATTCCTCATGCCCGGGCTGAAAATAAAATATCCTGCCCGCACCACGTCTGAAGGTCACGCCGCTGCGAAAAACCTCTCCTCCCGCAAACCAGCCCATGAATACTATTTCGTCGGGATTCGGGATATCAAAAGGCTCGCCGTACATCTCCTCCCGTGGCAGCTCAAAATGCTCGGGAATACCTTCTGCAATGGGATGAGATGGGGAAACGCACCATATCCGCTCCCTGTCACCATGCCGCCATTTAAGATTGCAGGAGGTTCCGCAGAGAGCCTTGAATATCCTGCTGTGATGAGCCGAATGTAGCGGAATAAAACCCATTCCCCCGTTTATCCTTTCGCATACAAGGCGGACAGCTTCGTCGGAAACCATCTCATGAGCCTGATGCCCCCACCATATCAGCACATCGGTATCATCAAGCAGTTCCTTTGTAATACCGTTATGCTCCATATCAAGCGTGGCATATTTAACAGAAAATTCCCCATCCTCGGAAAGATAACTGCCAATGGCACGGTGAATCCCTTCGGGATAAATAGCTGCAACCTCGGGCTGATTTTTCTCATGGATAAATTCATTCCATATAAGTACGTTTATCATTTTCAGACTTCCTTTAAAATACGCTCTGCGGCTTCCTTTGCAGTCTCCCCCAGAACCTTTTTCGACTTTGTTTCAGAGCCTATCATCTCAAGCTCCATCAAAACGTCCTCAAGAAGACAAGCGGTGTCATCATCTGTGCGTGTGTCCTCGCAGACAGCGGTGAGCTTGTCATAAAATGCTTCAAAGGAAATCTTGCCGTTTATCATCTGAGTGCAGATGTCTTTTATTTTATCTTTCATTTTCATTTCTCCTCAAATATTTTCCGAATATTCTCAGCCGAGCGTCTCATATACCCAAGCTGATCTGCCGCACCGAAATGCTCCACCGAAAAGCTGCCCTTGTAACCATCGGAGATCAGCTTTTTCACAATTCGCTCAATGCCGATAAATCCGCCGCCCGCCTCGCAGGGGTACATTATTTTTCCCGAAAGATCGGCTTTTCCGTTAGTATTGTCCGAATCTGCCCGCAGACTGTCCCATGAACGGTCCTTGAGATGAACATGATGAACATATCTGCGGAGCTTTAAATAAGCGTCCTCCGCATTTTCAAGGCTGTAAGCAAAGTTGCCCGTGTCAAATGTAAACCGCAGCTTCGGAACATTTTCCATAAACCACAAAAGCCCGTCCGAATCGGAAAATGGCGCAGCCGTATCGTCAAAATCCTCAAGGGTAACAGTAATGCCGTATTTTTCGGCAGTCTCGCACATGAAGGAAAGAGCCTCCGCCATTCTGCCCCGAACTGCATCGAAATTATCCCCATTATGAATAAATCCCGCCACAGCAAGCACAGTTTGTGCACCGAAAAAAGCAGCCGTCTCAAGATGGGCAAAAATTTTATCCTTCGAAATTTCAAAAGCCTCATGCCCGAAATCGAAGAAATTATAAACCGATGAAACGGATAAACCGCAGCAGTCAAAAAGCTTTTTGGTTTCCGACCTGTCCGATAAGCGTGAAAGATCGCACTCAAGCCCGCCATAGCCCGCCTTATGAGCAAAGCAAAGCATTTTTTCAAGGGAGATATCCTGCTGCGCAGCCCCCTCGTAAATATGCTCAAGGAAGATGTTCAGACGGGGCATTTTATAATTTGAAGCCATTTTATTTCACCTCACAGATCTCGGAAATCCTCTCCGAAACATCCGCAAGCTGCTGCAGGGTAAGCTGCTCGGGACGGATATTTTCCGAAAGTCCCGCCGCTCTTATTGAATTTGTAACTGCGGATTTATCCATTCCGAGAGAGGAGGAAAGGGAGTTTGCAAGATTTTTTCTTCTCTGTGAAAAAGCCCCCCTCACCATTCT
>JAGBFZ010000209.1 GCA_018110855.1 Oscillospiraceae bacterium | reverse complement strand
CAGGCTGCGTAAAACGGCTGAAGGGATATAACAGTGAAATAAAAGCGGTAATGATGCGCCCCGATTCACCCTTTCACGGAATAGAGGGAATAAAGCACCCGTCAGCTCATGTCAGGTCAAGCTTTTTTGATGAAGCTCTTGCCGATGAAACTGTGGAAATATCCACCGAAGAAGCCTATGAAATGACAAAGCTGCTTGCACGAAAATACAGTCTTTTCGTGGGGATAAGCTCGGGTGCAAATGTCCTTGCGGCTCTGAAAACAGCAGAAAATGCACCGCCCGATTCGGTGATAGTCACCATTCTCTGCGACGGCGGCGGGCGGTATCTATCAAATCCGCTGTGGGAGGTGTAAGGCTTGATATATCTTTCAAAGAACGTTATTCACCATATTTTGAAGGACGGTTCGGAGCGTTATCCCGAGGAATGCT
The DNA here is from genome assembly GCA_018110855.1 of Oscillospiraceae bacterium. Taxonomy (GTDB): domain Bacteria; phylum Bacillota; class Clostridia; order Oscillospirales; family Ruminococcaceae; genus Huintestinicola. Next base: position 3,497 of record JAGBFZ010000209.1, on the reverse strand, counting down.
GCGGCATTATTTTCGGGAAACTAAACGAAAGTGGCGAAAAAACTGCGGAATATGCCGAAACTGCTGCAAACGGCTCCGTAAAATCGGAAAATTATCACCGCTTTGAGATAAATCCCGAAATAATGCTTCAAGCGGAGCTGACCGCAAGAAAGAAAAAGCTTGACATTATCGGCTTTTATCATTCCCACCCCGATTGTGAAGCATTTCCATCGGAATTTGACCGCACCCACGCATTGCCCGTTTATTCATACATAATAATGTCCGTGGTTAAAGGGAAAGCGGTAAAAACAAAAAGCTTTGTGCTTTCTGCGGAAGATATGCAGTTTTCGGAAGAAAAAATAATTATATGCAATAAGGAGTAATCATATATGGCTATAACCGTACTTATTCCCAGCACCCTGCGCTCATTCACTAATCACCGCTCCGAGCTTGAACTCACGGGCAATACTGCAGGAGAGGTTATCCGCTCACTTGCGGACGAATATCCTGAAACGAAAAAAGCACTTTTTGATGAAAGCGGAAATCTTCGTCCGTTTATCAACGTGTTCGTGAACGGGGAAAATATAAAGGTTTTGCAGGGAAACGACACACCCGTAAAAACAGGCGATGAGATAATGCTGATACCCGCCATCGCAGGCGGTGCACCTACCGAAAGCGTACTCGGAGATACAAAGGGCGAAAAGCTCACTAATGAAGAAATCCTCCGCTACAGCCGCCATCTTTTATTGCAGGAGGTGGGCATTAAGGGGCAAAAAAAACTGAAAGCCGCTAAAGTTCTCATTGTGGGAATGGGCGGTCTGGGCGCACCTCTTGCGCAGTATCTTGCGGCGGCAGGCGTGGGAAAGCTTGGACTTATTGACTTTGACGAGGTGGACGAAACAAATCTCCAGCGTCAGGTCATTCACGGCACAAGGGACATCGGCAGACCAAAGGTTGCCTCCGCCAAGGACAGCATTAAGCAGATAAATCCTCTTATAAAGGTGGAAACCTACAACTATATGCTCACTGCGGAAAATGCTCTTGACATTATTTCCGAATATGATGTTGTGGCGGACGCTTCGGACAATTATCAGTGCCGCTATCTTGTGAACGATGCCTGCGTAATGCTGGGAAAGCCCGATGTTTTCGGAGCAATGTATCAGTTTGAAGGACAGGCTTCGGTGCACTATGCAAAGGAAGGTCCCTGCTACAGATGTATGTACCCCTCTCCCCCGCCTGCGGGACTTGTGCCCTCCTGCGCAACGGGCGGAGTAATGGGTGCACTCCCGGGAATTATCGGCACCATTCAGGCTAACGAGGTTATTAAGCTGATAGTCGGCGGCGGTGAAACACTTGTGGGACGGCTTCTTAATTTTGACGCATGGAAAATGAGATTTCGTGAGCTGAAAATACATAAAGATCCAAACTGCCCCATCTGCGGCGAACACCCGACTATAACAAAACTTGAGGAATATGATTACGCCGATTTCTGCGGCATAAAGAAGCAGGAAGAGGAGGAGGCTCCCGTTGAAGCAATAGAAGCAAAGGAGCTTAAGCGCCGTCTTGACGAGGGCGAAAGGATCACCATTATCGACGTAAGAGAGCCGCATGAGCGTGCAATAACCAAATTTCTTGATGCAAGGGTCATTCCCATAGGTCAGCTTGAGCGCAGGCAGAATGAGCTTGATCCAAGCATTGACACAGTATTTGTCTGCAAGGAGGGCAAGCGCAGTATTCTTGCAGTGAATACCCTGAGAGGAGCAGGTTATAAAGGCAGAATGTTCAATCTCAAAGACGGCATTAACGCTTGGGCAAGAGAGGTTGACCCCACAATGCCCCAATATTAATATATTGATTCTGATTGCGGCAAGCCGATATGGGCGAAAAAATTTCGCCGCCACAATTCGATTGATATAAAAAAATTTTTTGGAGGAAACTATCATGGCAGAAGAAAAGATCAATGCACTCGGCGCAAAGGCGGCGTATAATTTAGCGGATGTCACCAAAACCAGACCTCAGTACGGAGCACTCACCCCCCAAGTGGATAACCAAGCTTCTTGAATTCAAGGGACTTGAATCGGGAATTTACCGTGTAAACAGAGTTAAGGAGGGAGAAACTCCTCTTGGTGCGGCTCTCGAATATCTTAATTCGATTGGTATGCCCGAGATAAGCCGCTACGAGCATGAGCTTGTTTCCTACGGAATGAAGGAGCTTGCAAAAATAAAGGGGCTGCACCTTATCGGCACGGCTTCTCAGAAATCAAGCGCTCTGTCCTTTGTCCTTGACGGATATGACAACGAAGCGGTGGGACAGCACCTTGACAAATACGGCATTGCGGTAAGAACAGGACATCACTGCGCACAGCCTATCCTGCGTTCCTACGGGCTTGAGGGAGTTGTCCGCCCCACTCTTGCGCTGTATAATTCTCCCGAGGATATTGACAGGCTGGTTCGGGCAATTCGCTCGCTTATACTAATTCTTCAAAACTCTAAAAATATATTTCATGCGGACGGCAGAAAAAAGCTGCCGTCCGAAAATTTTCAGACGGAGGGCGCTATTATGCACAAGCTTGAATCTGAGGTCAACAAACTGATAGGAGATATTCTATCCGACTATGAATCGGGCAGGGATATTGACAATATCCAAACCTTTGACCACCCCAAAAAGGAAGTTATCATTGAGATTGTGGAGAAGCTGCGGAATATCATATTTCCCGGATTTTTCAAAAACGGCACATACCGCATTTATACGGTAAGAAATAATATGACAATGCTGCTTGAGGACGTGCTGTATAATCTGATAAAGCAGATATCCATAGTGCTCAGATATGTTCCCGAATATGAAAATGCGGACGAGGTGGATATTGCCGATGAAGCGGAGCGGCTTGCTCTGAAATTTCTCGGAACGATACCCAAGATCCGTGAATATGTTGATACCGACGTTCAGGCAGCCTATGACGGCGATCCTGCCGCATTCAACAAGGACGAGATAATCTTTTCCTATCCGGGACTTTTTGCCGTTATGGTGAACAGGATAGCCCACGAGCTTTATCTCTTGAATATCCCTCTTATCCCGAGAATAATGACCGAATATGCCCACAGCGTAACAGGCATTGACATTCACCCCGGTGCGCAGATAGGAAAATATTTCTTTATCGACCACGGCACGGGAATTGTTATCGGTGAAACTACCGTTATCGGGGATAATGTGAAGATATATCAGGGCGTAACTCTGGGCGCACTGTCCACAAGGGGCGGACAGAAGCTCAAAAGCCAAAACGTCACCCCACCATTGACGATAATGTCACCATATATTCGGGTGCTTCCATTCTCGGCGGCGAAACTGTTGTGGGCAAGAATGTTGTGGTAGGCGGCAATGCCTTCATCACCAAATCTATTCCCGAGGGGGCGAGGGTCAGCATTAAAAATCAGGAGCTTAGATATAATTATGACGCAGCTCACCCCGTGCAGCGTGCAGAGCTTGAGGTGGACGAAAGCTGGTTTTATGTGATATGATT
>JAGBFZ010000208.1 GCA_018110855.1 Oscillospiraceae bacterium | reverse complement strand
GGAAAAATTGATGTGTGCGAAAACGGCGCAGGCGTGGATTTTTCCGAAGATGAAGCTAAGAAGATACTTTCCGAGGACGAGATCGACATTTACATTGATCTGAAGCTCGGAAACGAGAAAGCCACTGCATGGGGCTGCGACCTTACATATGATTACGTTAAGATAAACGGGGATTATCGTTCGTAAAGGATGATAATACGACAAGCGGCAGAGTAAAACGCTGCAAAGTAATTGATGACGCAAAAGGAAGGTAGAGTATGGAAACAAACAATGTCACCGCTCCCGAAAAGGAGAAAAAGTGCAGATCGGCAATAGCTCTTGCAGTGATTGGAGCCATAGCAGGTCTGTTTATCCCCTTTATCGGCTTTACCTTTGCGCTCTCAGGGTTTTATGTAAATTACAAGGAACAGGTCCATTACGAAACTGCTCCGGGCTATTGGGCAAACGCAATAAGCTTCGGGATATCTGCCGTTTCATGGATACTTGCGCTGACTTTACGTCCTTTGGTTACATAAACGGAGGAAGCGGTATGGAAAAAAAGGAATATTGCAAAACTGCGGTCAGGCTTGCGATACTCGGCGCATTTGCCTCGTTCTTTCTGCCCTCTGTGGGATTTTCCCTTTCGATCTGCTGTCTGGTGGTCAATCATATGGAGCGGAAATATTACGATACGGGCAAGGGACTGCTTGCAGGAATTCTGAGTATTGTATGGGCACTGGTCAACTGGATAGTCGGGGCATCGTTTGCAGGCTTGATTTAATTATTTTACGGAAGGATAGTTTCAAATGAACAGCGAAAATATGATCTCAAACGAAATACGCTCGCAGGTGCTTATAGACGCCCTGCCATACATTCAGAGATATAATGACAAGATAGTTGTCATAAAATACGGCGGAAACGCTATGACTAACGAAGCCCTCAAGGACGCTGTTATGAGTGATATCGTGCTATTAAATCTTGTCGGCATAAAGACCGTTCTCGTTCACGGCGGCGGTCCCGAGATAAATGATATGCTGAAAAGAGTTGGCATTGAGAGCAAGTTCATAAACGGTCTCAGATACACCGATGAAGCCACTGTTGATATCGTTAAAATGGTGCTTGCGGGCAAGGTAAACAAGGAGCTTGTTTCCCATCTTGCACAGCACGGCGGAAATGCTCTCGGAATGTGCGGCATTGACGGTCAGATGATAATCTGCCACAAAATGGAAAGCGAAGTTGATCTTGGCTTCGTGGGCGAGATAGACAGGATAAACACCGCTCCTATTCTTGATGCGCTTTCAAACGGCTATGTTCCCGTTATTTCCACCGTTGCCTGCGACGAACAGGGTCAGACCTACAACATAAACGCTGACACTGCTGCTGCAAGAATTGCTGCCGAGCTTAAAGCGGAAAACCTTATCCTTATGACGGATATCGTGGGACTTCTCCGCGACAAGGACGACAACGGCACTCTTATCCCCAAGGTGCAGGTAAGCGAGGTTCCCTTTATGAAGAGACAGGGCATTATCAGCGGGGGAATGATCCCGAAAATTGACTGCTGCGTTGAGGCTGTCAGACGAGGCGTTAAAAAGACCTGCATTATTGACGGCAGAGTACCTCACTCTATTCTTATCGAGCTGCTTTCAAATGAGGG
>JAGBFZ010000207.1 GCA_018110855.1 Oscillospiraceae bacterium | reverse complement strand
GTTATCTGTCATCATGGCTATACCAGCAAAGCCCTTGACAACGCAGCTATTGCCGTATTTTTCCATGAGCTGGGCTATGACGTTCTCCTTGCAGACAACAGAGCGCACGGAGAGAGCGAGGGAAAATATGTAGGCTTCGGTATTCTCGACAGATATGACTGCCTCGAATGGATAAAGCTCATGGATAAGCGCTATGAGGGCAAAAAGGACATCCTGCTTTACGGTGTATCAATGGGAGCCACCACTGTTGTAATGGCTTCAAGCCTGCCCGACCTTCCCAAAAGCGTCAAAGCGGTAATTTCCGACTGCGCTTTCACATCTCCCTATGATGTTTTTTCGCATATTCTGAAAAGGGATTACCATCTTCCCAAGTTCCCTGTGATGAACATAAACGACGCCATCTGCCGCAAAAAAGCAGGCTACGGCTTCAGGGATTATTCCACACTTGACGCAGTAAAGTCCACAAGCGTCCCCATTCTTTTTATCCACGGCAAAAACGATAATTTCGTCCCCACATGGATGACTAAGAAAAACTATGAGGAATGTACCGCACCCAAGGATATCCTCATGGTGGAAAATGCAGGTCACGGCGCTTCCTATTATGAAAACACCGAGCTTTACGAAGCAAAGGTAAAGGAATTTTTAGGCAAATACGTTCCCGAAAAGTAAACTGAAAGGAAAATTATTATGAAAGAGAAAGAGATCGTCATCAACGGAGCGCCTGTAAAATGCTGGCCGCTCTGCGCCGCACAGAAGCTCCACTACTTCACAATGCTTTTCAGCCCTCCTCAGGTCCTCAACATCGGAACAGGTCTTTACGTTAAGGATGATGTTGATTTCGGCGTTCTGAAAAAAGCCGTTTATATGGCTTATGAGCGCTTTGATTCCATGCGATTAAGATTTGTAAAGGACCCCGAAAACGAGCAGAACGTTTATCAGTATATAGTTCCCTTTGAGGACAGAGATATCGAGTTCAGGGATTTCTCAACATGGAAAGAGGAAGCCGCTCACGAGGAAATGTGCCGCTGGACGGCAGTTCCCTTCGAGCCATTCGGCAAAGAGCTTCAGAAGTGAGGTGTCCAATGAATAAGGAAAGCATAAAGAATTTACAGCAGCTTGTTCAGGCAGCAGCCGAAGAATATGGTGACAAGGTATTTCTGAAGGAAAAACAGGGCAAGGATATTTCCGAAAAGTCCTTCAATAATTTCTATGAGGACGTCCGCCGCATCTCCGCATATGTTATGAGTAAAAGAGACGGTGAAAACGCTCTCCATTCCGCAGTTATCGGTCCTACAAGCTATAACTGGCTTATCAGCTATTTCGGCACAGTATCCTGCGGCAGCACCGCAGTTCCCCTTGACGCACAGCTTCCCTGTGAGGAGATATGCGACCTTCTTAACCGTGCGGACGTTTCCCTCTTCTTCTATGACGCAAGATATGAGAAGATGATCCCTGCAGTTAAGGCAGCCTGCCCCAATGTGTAGGAATATATCAGCTTTGCCGAGCTTCCCGCAATTCTTGAGGCAAACGCTCCCGCAGAGCTTCCCGAGATAGCCCCCGAAACACTTGCGGCTATCGTATATACCTCCGGAACCACAGGCAAGAGCAAGGGCGTAATGCTCCTGCACAGCAACCTTATTGACAATACAATGTGCCAGGATAACGAAAGCTCCCCCGAGGACGTTGTAATGACCGTCCTTCCCATTCATCACATCTACTGCTTTACCTGCGATATTCTTTGCTCTCTGAGATACGGCGCAACCCTCTGCGTGAATGATTCCATGCTCCATATCCCCCAGAATTTAAAGCTCTATGCACCTACTCTCATGCTTATCGTTCCTATGATAGCTGAAACGATCTATAAGCAGATAAAAGCGGCTTCTGCGGCAAATCCTCAGATACCCATCGCCGCACTTGCAAATAATGTTTTCGGCGGCAGACTGAAAACAATTTACAGCGGCGGTGCATATCTTCGTCCCGAGCTTCAGAAGGCATATATCGACATGGGAATAAATATGGCTCAGGGCTATGGCATGACCGAATGTTCACCCCGAATTTCTACCGCTGACCCCACAGATCACTCTCTTGCAGGAGACGTGGGCGTTATAGTAAACGGCTGTCAGGTAAAGATCGAGGACGGCGAGATCCTTGCAAAAAGCCCCTCTGTAATGGCAGGCTACTATAAGGACCAGGCAGCCACCGCCGAGACTATCACCCCCGACGGCTGGCTTAGAACAGGCGATCTTGGTTATGT
>JAGBFZ010000206.1 GCA_018110855.1 Oscillospiraceae bacterium | reverse complement strand
CCCCGGGTTTCATTCCTGTTGTGACCTCGTACACCTGTATGGTGGTCTCCTCGGAATTTACTCCGATAACCTCGCCCATCAGGTGATTTGCGCCCACATATACCATTTCCATCATGGCAAAATCGGAGGTATCACGAACCTTTACAACAGGTCCGTTTACTGAATATACGGTATTCACTGTTAATTACCCTCCTGTGCCGACATCAGATTTCCCGATGCAAAAAGATTCTGCTGCTCCTTTAATGTGCAGTCAAAGGTTCTGTCAGTGACTGTTCCCTTTTCGGGACGGAGAATATATAGTCCTCCGTATTTTATGGACTCATCCGCCGCAACTGTTACCTTATCCTTTGCGGCGGCGGCAATTGCATCCGACAGCTCCATATCCTCGGGTGAAAGATATACTCTTGCTCCATCAAGGTCGCTTTCCTCCGATATTACGGAGCAGAGCTTTTCCTCATATTCGGCGGTTATTCTGTATGCTGCCAGCTTTTCATGCACTTTTTCAAAAAGCTCTGCTGTAAGCTTTTCACGGCAGAGCAGCACTTCCTTTTTCATCTCAAGCTCTGCCTTGGAAACCATTCGGACATACTTGCCCGAGGTCATTTTCATATTATCGCTGAGACAGCGGCGCCCCGCTTCTTCGGCTGACTCCTTGGCTGCGGAAAGGATACTGTTCCTTTCCTGCTCCGCTTCGGAGAGAATTTCATTTACCTGCTTATCCGCAGCGGTGCTTACCGCTGTGAAAAATCGGTCAAGCTTATCCTTTTCCAAAGTATCATTCCTTTCGGTTATACTGATATTTGATCTTTCTAATGCAAAGCTGAGAATTTATTTTTCGGTTGATCATAGATCAGTATATTACAGCTTTATGCCGATCGCCTCCTGAACATATCTGGATATAGAGGCGGTCACGTCCACTGTGGCATGTCTGTCGGGTATCTCCGATATCAGCGGCGACGGACGGCTGAGCTTCAGCTCGTTTACCTTGTCCTCTATGAGGCTGATGAGCTTCTCTGTCATAAGTATTACGGCAATGTCCTTGTTATCCATGGCTTCAAGAAGTGCCTTTTCGGTCTCCTCCGCCTGATGAACCACAACTCCCTCGATACCTGCAAGTCTCATTCCTGTGACGGTATCTACATTGTCGCTGAGAAGATAGAATTTCATTTACTTTTCCTCGGAAATAATTTTCAGACTGCCTGAATGATAAGGAATGCGATAAGGAAGCCGTAAAGCGCAACACCCTCGCCAAGTGCTACGAAGATCATTGCTTTACCGAAGCAGGAGGGTTCCTCTGCTACTGCGCCGATAGCTGCAGGTGCTGCATTGGCAACAGCGATTCCGCAGCCGATGGAGCCGAGTCCTACTGCAAGTGCCGCTGCAAGATAGCCCATGCCTGCGCTGCTTATCACGCCTGCTGTTTCCTCCACAACCTCTGCTGATACGAAGCTTCCCATTGGAAGCAGAACTGCAAGGAGCATTACTCCGAAGAAAGAGCAGATATTTCCGATTATGGCATTTTTGCACTTTGTGCCGTCTGTGAAATGCTTTATTCTGGATATTACGGGGAGAGCGAGAAGAATTACAATTGCAAGGGGAAGTAAGAAAATATACATATCGGTTTCCTCCAATTCTTTTATTCAATGATTTCATCATAGTTTATGCTGACGGGCTTGAACGCCTTTCCGCCGCCTGTATAATAGCGTGAGAACATCTCGTAAAATTCAAGCCTTAATACCTGTATTCCCACAAGAAGTCCCTCAAGGACGATAACAAAGAGATTTCCAAGTATCATTACTACGGGTGACATTCCGCCCGACATCTCCGCAAGGGCAAGCACCACAGACATCATTCCCGCATGGGAAAGGACAAAGCCGCCCACTCTGACAAAGGACAGTGTATTTGTGGCATAGCCCAGCAGAAATTCAAAGCACTCAAAAAAGTTCGCCGCGATAAAGTCTCCAAGGCTTTCGTGAATATGGAATCCCTTTCCCTTTACAAGCTCCCCAAGAGGCTCTCTGAGGAACATTATCACAAGGGGCAGGACAATGAGGCAGACTACATATACTGTTCCTCCCACATTAAGTCCCAGCATTCCGCCGAGAAGAAGCATGAGAAGCGCACAGTAGAACACAAGTCCCGCAAGTCCGTTGTTTGAAAACAGCGCTCTTGTATAATCCCTATCCTTGAGTCCCATTATCATATTGACGATAACAGAAATTATGATAATGACAATTCCTATTCCGATAGCAGAATACAGCACGTTGTTTATGCTGTGTATCGCCTTAAAGGGCAGGAAGCTTATTCCAAGGCTCTCATACATTGGGTCAAGCAGCTCTTCATATCCGAAAACACTGCCGTACAGAGTTCCGAATATCATGCTTGATACTCCGAGACGCTCCATTATTCTGCCGAGTGTCATCTTTTTCCATTTCCACAGAAGAAGTCCCAGCAGGCTTATTACAAGCCCCTGTCCCAGATCGCCGAACATTATTCCGAAAAGGAGCGTATAGGTCACGGCGACAAAGTTTGTGGGGTTTATATCATTATAAGCGGGCAGTCCGTAAAGGTCTACAAACATTGAAAAAGGCTCTGCAAACTTATTGTTTCTTAGCTTTACGGGGGTCTCTATCTCGCCGTTTTCAGAGCATGGCTTCATTACCAGTGACACGGATTTAAGATCATCAAAATACTTTTTGAATCTCTCGGAATCACGCTCAGGGACAAATCCCACAATGTAGAATTTATCTCTTATCATCATAACCTTTTCGCGAAGCTCGAAGGTATCGTGCATGGTTTTGAGCTTGGTAAAATATTTATTAAGAATATCTCGCTTTTCTTCAATATAGTCCCAGAGAGCTTTTTTCCGCTTTTCAAGAGCTGCCTTATCGTCCTCAACATCTTTCCTGAGCGATTCAGCTGCGTCCTCCGCACTTCCGTGTACAAAATCGGGAAGCCTTATCCTGTCGAAAAAGAGAGAATCAAGGATACCATCTATCTCCTCCGATTCCGAGGCGGGAGCAAAGCAGAAGCCATAGGTATATTCCTTATCTCTGCCGTAGGCAAGGAAATAGAAATTCCTGTCCTCATAAAAAGAAAGCTTTTCGTAGCTGTCCACAGGAAGACGTCCGAAGCGCACCTTGATATGCTTGCAGGCAAATATCTGCTCGATATCTACGCTCAGAGACCCTACTCCTTCTCCTCCGCTGAGGTGAAGCACCTGCTCCAGAGCCATTGTATGAGCATTCAGATTTTCTGACGCCTTTTTGACCTCTGCTTTCAGCTTTTGGACACGATTCCTTATTGAACTGATATTCGTTCTGACCTTCTCAAAGTCACTGTCCCTGATATCGGTTGAATCCGCTCGTTCGAGCTTTATTCCCGTCAGCGTTCCTATTTCCGCAAGCATTTTCAAAGGTGCCGTATAGGGATTTTCCCGTTTTGCGGTATTCTTTGCTCCGCTTACATGAACGGCTGCCGCATTTTCCATGTGAAAGCAGCCGCAGGAGCTGATAATGTCAAGAACAGCGTCAAGGTCGGATTCGACGCCCGCTATATCTGCGAACATCATTTTTTCTATGGATGACATTTTGACAGACGCACCGTCCTTTCTGTCTTTTTATTAACAAAGCCTGTCATGTTATGATAAGCTCAGCTATTTCCTTTGTGGGAAGTGAATATCTTATTCCCTCGATTATCCTGATGATGTTCTTCACCTCTATCTCAGAAAGCTGGATAAAGGTATAGAAGCACTCGGGTGCTGTGGTTGAGCGGGAAAATGCCCGCTTTGTCTGCAAAAATCTGAACTGTACAAGGGACATTTCGGGATTTTTCATATCAAAACCCTTTTCAGTTATTTCTCTGCCGTAATATGTCCTCGAGAGTTTTTCAAGGAAATCCTTATCGTCCCTTGAACTGTAAAGTTCGTCCATTTTCTGCTCGGGAATACGCATATAAATGGGTATCATTCTTGACTTTATCTCGTCAGAATCGGCATTGAAATACCGCTTCATTCGGTAGCTGTTTATGATATTTATCATATCTATCTGAGTGCCGATATAGCTCCTCAGCCGCTTTTCAGTCCCGCCGCCGAATTTTTTTAGAGATTCCGCAAGACGGTTGGAATAATACGTTCTCAGCTTCAGCTCGATGGCGGGATAGTTGATATGCCCGTTTTCATCAGGCTTATTCGCCTTTAATATGCCATAATAAGGCGTTTTCTCCGTCAGACTAAGAAGCTCGTCAAAGCTCGTCACCCTTGCAAGCTCCATAAGGTTAAAGGAGGTATATTTATTCATATAGATGGGAAGCGTGGTGATATGGTCGCTTGTTCCTGCGTTAAGGTGGAGGATACAGATAAGTATCTCGTCTATCTCCGTCTTTACTATGATGAAATTGTAAAACTCATCTCCGCCTATCTTCTCAAAGCCGATTATTCTGAAATAATTCTCGATAAGGCTTCTTCGCAGGATATTTTCCAGATTTCCTCGATGGATATTCTCGGTATCCACCCCCTCCAGCGCTCGGCTGAAATAGGTGCTGCGCTTTAAATAGCCCGCTGCATCGGACACTGAGGTACAGCTCAGCAGTGCGGAGTAATCCTCCTGCTTGAGCCTTTTTCCGTAGACGGCGTGCATTTTCGCAACAGTGGCATTCAGATTTCGCCTGCCCCGGCTTTTTTTATCCT
>JAGBFZ010000205.1 GCA_018110855.1 Oscillospiraceae bacterium | reverse complement strand
TTTTCTTTATCTTTCAGCGCAGCTCTAATCTCCCCGATTATCCTCGACCTGTCAAAGGGTGTAAGATAGGTGGAAAGGCAATAGACCTTTCTGTCAGAGTCCCTGCACATTTCATAAAGCCTGCCCGCAGATCTTCTGCTGTTTACGATAATAAGCGCACTCTCATGCTCCTCTGCCGCCTGAGAAAGTCCTTCCCATGAAATCTTCCCCATAAAGCTGATACTGCTGTTTCTGAACGCATTAAAATCGGATTTGTCCGAAATAAGCTCGCTGTACCCGCACCCCTTTGCATATTTTTCAAAAAGCTCTCCGAAATCGGGCATGGTGGCAGAAAGGAAAAATGCCTCGCTGCCCAGATACTTCACTGCATATCCCACCGCTCTGATACACGGCTGCAAAAAGGGTATGGGCATCATATGCACCTCGTCAAAAACAATGACGCTGTCTGCAATATTGTGGAGCTTCCGAAGCCTGCTGCTTTTCCTGTGATAGAAGCTCTGAAAGAACTGAACATTGGTGGTAATGATAAGAGGAGCGTCCCAGTTCTCGCAGACTTTTTTCAGCTTATCAGCCGTCAGACCGTTCTCGTCATCATCATCGGGACAGTAATTAGAATGATGCTGCACCACAGGAAGAACGCTTCCGAAAATCCTTTCAAATATTTCTGCCGTCTGCTCGATAATGCTCGTATAGGGGATAACATAAATTATCCGACTCTTGCCCGATGAAACAGCTTTTTCCAGAGCCAGCTTAATGCTGCAAAGGGTCTTGCCACTGCCCGTCGGCATATTGAGAATATGTATCCCGCCGTCTCCGCTGCCGTCAAAAGCCTGCTGCTGAAGACGCTTTCTCGCCCTTTTCACATGGGTATCTGCATTAAATCCATCAAGCATTTCCGAAACAAGCCGAAGTGCTTCGGAAAAATCTCCCTTTATCTCCCTGTCCGTATCGGGAACGCAAAACCTCTCCGTATCAATAAAATCCGCGTCTGTCAGGCAGGAAAAAAGATATCTGGTAAAAAATGCAGCCCGCTCAAGCATTTCCGACATATCCTCCGCTCCCTCGATGATAAGCTTCATAAGCCCGTTCAAATCGGGCAGACTCACCCTGAATCGCTCACCCTCGGGAAGGTAATCATCGGCTTTTTTGTTAAGCGCAGAATGAAGGGTCCCTTCCTCCTCGGTATCGTTTTTCCCGCCGCCGTTCTGCAGTCCCGAATGATGCCCTGCCGCACAGTATGCAAGAAGATATGCCAAAGCATTTTTCTCATTTCCCCGAATTATTTCCTTAGCACCGCAGCAGGCATGCTCGCAGCGGATAGTATCCCCTTGAAGCCTTCTTTGAAAATTTGGGCGGCATTTTCCGATATCATGTATCCGACCAAGATATTCTGCCGCTGATTTCAGCTCGGGAACAGCGAAATCCTTTGCCAGTACTGCCACTCCATTAAGATGCTCCTCCAATGTCTGTATCCTGCCATCGTCTCCGATATGAGCCAATATACCCAAATCTTACCCCCTCCTTTGTAACATTATACCATAATATGACGAACAACAAGGAAATTTATAACAAATTGTAATAGAAAAAATTTCTCTGCTTTTATTGTACAACATCACCTGTGTAATTTTCTTCACAATAAACTATTGCACAAAATAAGCTCCCTCCGAAGGATTCGGAGGGAGCCGTAGAAATAATACAGATTATTTGATCTCAATTGCAAAGGAGAATGTGAAGCTATCACCGGGAGCGATATGCTTTGCATGGGGCATTTCGGTAAGCTCCTCGGTATCGCAGCAGTAAACGGGTGCGCTTGCCCATGGCTCGAGACACACGAAATGTCCTCTCTCATCATAGGGAGACCACACTGCAATGCAGCCCGAATTGTCATAGCTTACTCTGACAGATTTTCCGCTCTTCCTGCTCACAAGCGATACCCATGAGGAAGCAGGCTTATCCTTCAGGAAAACATCATTTTTAAAAAGCTCTCTGCTCACAGGTACCCTGTTTCCGTTGTCGAGAACGGTAACACCGAAATCATCCTGAGTAATAGTCTCATTCTTTTCATAAACCACATCGTAATCCTCAAAAGAGCTGTCCTTATCGCACTCAAAGGGACAGAGAAAGCCTGGGTGTCCTCCCACGAAAAACGGCATATCAGCGTTCCCTGTATTTTCTGCCTTCATGGAAACGGTCAGCTTATTTCCCTCGAGAGCATATATAACGGAAAAATCGAAATCAAAGGGATATTTCGCTTTTGTCGCCTCATCGGAGCTGATCGAGAGAATGACCCTGTTATCCTCCGCAGAGACCTTCATGAAATCCGTATCTCTTGCAAAGCCGTGGTTTGACAGAGCATACTCTCTGCCGTTTACAGTGTATTTCTTGCTTTTTGTATTGCAGACAAAGGGAAAAAGCAGCGGTGCATGACGCTTCCACACGTCCTCGGCAGTCCAGATGTATTCATTCCCCGCCTCGTCCTTCAGTGAATGAAGCTCTCCGCCGAAGCTGTCGATAACTGCTGTAAGCTTATCCGATTTAATTGTGTACTGCATTGTAAATTCCGCCCTTCTCAGTTATTTTTTCTGCGAATGTATATTACCTTGACATTACCCTTTTCCGAGGGAATGGAGTAAACCTCAAAAATACCCATGGATTTTATAAACGGAGTGAGCTTCTGAAAACCGAAGCTGCGCACGTCAAAGCTCGGGTAACGCTTTAACAGTATATTTCCCACCTCGCTGAGGGAAGCCCAGCCGTCATCGTCGGAGACCTCGGAAATAATGGCGCATATAGCTGAACGAATGGTTTTCACCTTCAATACCTCATGCTCGGTCTCGCCGTTCTTTTCCTTTTCAGGCTCGGCTGTCTCTGAATTTTCAGAGCTTTCCCCCTGAGCAAGTATCTCCAGATAAACAAATCTGTTGCAGGCTGAAATGAACGG
>JAGBFZ010000204.1 GCA_018110855.1 Oscillospiraceae bacterium | reverse complement strand
TGAACACTTCATTTCAGAGCTTACAGAATACATAGAATGGTACAACAACAAGCGCATCAAGCTTAAGCTTGATGGTCTATCTCCTGTTGAATACAGATGTAAAGTCGCATAACAAAAGCGGCCAAAATCGCTTCTGGTCGCTTTGTATAATTTTTCCTATAAAACTTTGTCTAATTTTTTGGGGTCAGTTCAATTTTTGGGGGACAGCTGTTTTTTTATAACATTTTACTGAGCAGCTGCAACAGTTGTGATATCGCTGCCGAACCATGCGGTAGAGATCTCGCCCAGCTTGCCGTCAGCCTTCATCTCGCAGAGTATCCTCTGGACCTCGTCACGGAGAGCCTGATCCTCCTTGCGGAAGCCGATAGCATATTCCTCCTCCTCAAGACCGTCGGGAAGAACCTTGTAATCCTTGCCGGCAGATGTGATCTGATAATTTGCAACAACGCTGTCAAGGAAAACTGCGTCCACAAGACCAAGCTCAAGCTGCTGGAGAGCCTCAACATTAGTAGCCATAGCGGTCACAGTAACGGGAGTATCGGAAGTGCAAAGCTCGGAAGCCTCAAGTATCTCCTGTGCGGAGGAACCGTTCTGAACGGCAATATTCTTACCATTAAGCTCGCCCATGGAAGCGACCTCGGAAGAAGCGGGAACAACAAATACCATTGCATTCTTCATGTAAGGGTCGGAAAGATTCATCTGCTCGGCTCTGGAGGGATTGATGCTCATACCGTTCCAGATGCAGTCAATTCTGCCAACAGCAAGATCCTGCTCCTTAGTGTCCCAGTCGATAGGCTCCTTAACAAGCTCAACGCCCATTCTTGCGCATACCTCAGCTGCCACGTCAATGTCAAAGCCCACGATCTCGTCCTTCTCGTTGGTGTAGCCCATAGGCTCGAAGGTTGCGTCAAGACCCAGAATAAGTCTGCCGCTCTCCTTCACCTTATTGAGCGACTCGTCTGTTCCTGCGGCAGCACTTTCGGAAGCAGGGGCAGCAGTATCTTCGGGAGCGGACGGCTCGGAAGCTCCGCCGCAGCCTGCAAAGGTCATAGCCATTGCAGCGGCTGCAAGAGCCGCAATAATTCTTATCTTTTTCATATTATCTTCTCCTTGATCTCAAAAATCTTCTTCGGGGAACGCTTCCCCACGGACTAATATACCACAGTCGGCAGAATTTGTAAAGTCAATGTAATGCTTTTCGGAAATTTGTCTATATTTAACGATTTTTTGGAGAATTATCTGTCGTTTTCAACAATTTAATGATTCTTAAAATAATAACCGATCATCAATTCTGACGATCGGTTATTTGTATCAGGTGTCCGACTCTTCTTTATCGATACGACATCTTAGTTCTTCATCAATTGGATTGTATCTGATGCTCACTAATAATCCATCTGCATTCGTTGCGTCCATATGTGTTCTGTTTTCAAATTCAATATTTGAAAACCCTTTATCCTTTACTGCCTGAACATATGATGAATAATCGTCTGCTGAAACACCGTAAGCAAAGCATATGAAACAATCATCCTGATCGCTGGTTACATTTACTGCAGGCGCTTCGATTTTTGGAATATTTCTGCATAAATCTTTTTCTGACCACTCATGCAGATCAAGTCCGCCCTCTGAAGATTCGCTGTAAGTTTTTGAGATAAAATCATAAAAAATTGTATATCCCTTGCCGTCCTTACCCTCAAAAACTATTGTCACCATATCCGGTTCCATGATTTCAAACTGCTCCATGCTTTGAACCTCAATGTATGTACCGTTGATACAGCAGGGTGAATCTGAAACGGTTTCACCTCGATCGGCACATTTTCTGTTGTAACCGAGAATGTAAATTTCTGACACCTCTTCATCTGTCCATTCGTATGTTTCTTTAAGCTCATCAAATAGTGACAGCTGCTGAGGAGTTGTATCTGCTTTCTGCCTGAATTTCATCTCAACGTCAAGAATTGTGTATTTACTGTTATTTGTATAATTAAATGATACGATCCGCTCTCCGTCGAGAATGCTTTCGGTTACATTCCAATCAATTTCTTCAATTTTTATTGCGTCCTTTGCGGAAAATGTGCTTTCAAATACCGATGCAGTTTCTTCGCTGCAGCCGGTAAGCACAAAAAGAATTGCAATGGATATGCATAATACTGTTATTACTTTTTTCATAGTGTTTTCCTCACTTTACTTGTTTTTCATGCTGTTGCAGAATATGCTTATTGCTTCAGAAATGAATTTGGCAATATCTCTTTCATTATTTTCAAGCTGCTCTGTCACTGCTCTGCTTTCAAACGCCTTTCCGAGCGAATATAGAAGTTCAAGACGTACTTCCGGGGCAATGCAAGCAATATCATCATAAAATCCATACAGCTTTTTCACCTCATTCTGAACCTTTTCCGAATCAGCGGCACTTTTCTTTCTGCAGTAATACTCAAGACTTTCCATTGCCTCGTAAATTTTTTTATCGGTGAGATTATCGGCATATAAATTGCAATAATGCCTTACAGCGCAATATAAATATTCCGAAAAACCTTTTCCGAGCTGCTCGTCAAATTCTCCCGCAAGCTCGGTATCGGGGGATATATAGAGACTGCAGAGTGAAAAAAACAATATGGAATCTGACAATGCTTTTGATGCAATATCGTGTATCCTGTCCACATTTTGCAGGACACTTTCATTTTCGGAAGGTATTCCCCGATCAAAGCTTTCGTATATTCTTGCCGCTGCCTCGCATATTTCTTCGTGATCCTCTTCGGAAAGCACCTTGGTAAAGCAGTCTGTGATCTCATTTTTTTCGGATATGACGCATATGGAACCAAGCAGCGACAATAGCATATCATAGGTCATTGCACTTGTAAACGGCAAACCTGACAGAATGCTCTGAGGCGATAATCCCATCTTTTCCGATGCTTTGGCAACTGCGATCGATGCTTCTAATTTTTCTTTTTTCTTTTCAAGTTCTCCGATCTGCGAAATGACGGCACTTCGGCTGTTATTATCCGATAAAATGGATTTTATCCGACTTTTGCTGTATCCAAGATCACGGTAAAACCGTATTCTGCATAAACGCTCTATTGTTTTATCATCATAAAGAAGATGACCATATTTATTTGTTGTATTTGGAGTTTGTGAAAGACCTTCTTTCTCATATTCCTGTATCACTCGTCTCGACATTCCGACGATCTTCACGACCTCGCTGAGCTTTTTCATCGTTCCACCCCCTATGATAAAAGAATAAAGCTGCACGAATCGTGCTGTCAATAGCGCTTTGTGAATTTTTACATAATGCACAATTTTTTATTGTGAATTTAATAATATAAAGGCTTTTTAACCAAAAATATTCATTTATTCTTTCAAAGTATTTACGGGTGTTTTATATTCATATCTTTTTAATAATCTCAAACGTTTAAGCCGTTTTATGGTGCAGTATTCGGACAGATGATTTGTATACGTTTACATACTAAACGTTTGAAATAAAGTCAAATGCCATCAAAAGTACTGATTTATCATAAAAAAATTATTAAATTTTATAAACCCCTTGCCAAAACTATATAAAAATGCTATAATGTTACTTGAAATGTATATGCATTATACATAAAAGCAAGTTAAAAATCAAAAGGAGTGTTTAACCCATGAATTACGGACATTTCGATCTGGAAAACAAGGAATATGTTATCACCCGTCCCGATACACCCATGCCTTGGGCAAACTATCTGGGCGATCCTGAGTACGGCGCTATCATCTCCAATAACGCAGGCGGATACAGCTTCGTTAAGTCGGGTGCTAACGGAAGAATTATCCGTTACCGCTTCAATTCCGTTGCTATGGACCAGCCCGGCAGATATATCTATCTGAAGGACGGCGAAACAGGCGATTACTGGTCTGCTTCCTGGTCCCCCGTGTGCAAGCCTCTTGACGAGTACAAGAGCGAGTGCCGCCACGGTACAGCATACACCGTCATCACCTCCGAGTACAAGAATATCAAGACCGAAACTACATATTACGTTCCCAGAAACGCTCTCTATGAGGTATGGGCTGCAAAGATCACCAACACCGATTCCAAGCCCAGAAAGCTCTCCGTAACAGGCTACTGCGAATTTGTTAACGACAACAACTACGAGCAGGATCAGGTTAATCTCCAGTATACTCTGTTCATCACTCATACCTATTTCAAGGGCAATTTCATTCTCCAGAAGCAGAATGAGGTGTTCAAAAACCCCGACAACGAGCGTTTCCTCGGCGTTGCCAAGGCTGACGTTACAGCTTACTGCGGCGACAGAGACGCATTTGTAGGCTCTTACAGAAGCTACGCAAACCCCAAGGGCATTGAAGAGGGTCTTAACGGTCAGCTCAACTACAACACCAACTCCTGCGGCGCGCTCCAGAGCGACATCGTTCTCCAGCCCGGCGAAACAACGGAGATCATCTACGTTCTCGGTCAGAGACCCGAGGCTGTTGCTTCCGAGATCATCGCAAAGTATCAGAAGGACGGCGTTGTTGAGGCTGAGATCGCTGAGCTGAAGGAATTCTGGCACTCCAAGCTTGCTAATTTCCAGGTTAACACTCCCGACACTGATTTCAACAATATGATAAACGTATGGAACGCATATAACTGCTTCATCACCTTTATCTGGTCAAGAGCAGCTTCCTTCCAGTACTGCGGTCTGAGAAACGGCTTCGGCTACAGAGATACCGTTCAGGATATTCAGGGTATTATCCACCTTGCTCCCGAAATGGCTAAGAAGCAGATAATCTTCATGCTTTCCGCTCAGGTTACAAACGGCGCAGGTCTCCCTCTCGTTAAGTACACACACAAGGCAGGCGAAGAGAATCACCCCGACGAGAACGATCCCAACACCGCTTATGCCAAGGAGACAGGTCATCCCTCTTATCGTGCAGATGACGCTCTCTGGCTCTTCCCC
>JAGBFZ010000203.1 GCA_018110855.1 Oscillospiraceae bacterium | reverse complement strand
GTATTTATCTTAATCCGGGGAATGATCTTTTCAGAATGGCTGTTAATTCTAAGATATATGTGGATAAGTCCGAGTTAATCAAGTTAACAAACAGCTTTTTGGATACAAGTGATCGTCATATCTGTATAAGCCGTCCCCGACGATTCGGCAAATCAATGGCTGCCAATATGCTGACCGCATATTACAGCCGAGGCTGTGATTCAAGAGAGCTTTTCAGCGGTCTGAAAATTGCAGAATCCGACTGTTTTGAAAATCATCTCAATAAATACAACATTATCCGACTTGATATGCGCACCTTTGCGGAAGAAGCGGGTAATGCTGCTGATATGAAAAAATTCATCTCCGAAGATCTGTTATTCGAACTGAGTGAAGAATTTCCCGATATTAAAATGCCTCCCAGAATAACCCTCGAAAAAGCTCTTGCAACTGTTTACAACAAAACTAAGATTCCCTTCATTTTCATTCTCGATGAATGGGACTGTGTATTTAGAGTATTCAAGTCAGATACCGAAGGTCAGGCAAAATATCTCGGTTTCCTTCGTGATATACTAAAAGAAAAGGATTATGTGGCTCTTGATTATGCTACGGGAATTTTCCCTGTAAAAAAATACGGCGAACATTCTGCGCTGAATATGTATAACGAATATTCAATGGCAAATCAGGCAATGTTTGCGGAATTTACGGGCTTTACCTCTGACGAGGTAACTGAGCTGTGCAATAAGTTTGATATGCCTGCCGATAAAATGTCTGAATGGTATGATGGGTATAAAGTCGGTAAATATGATATTTATAACCCACAGTCTGTTGTAAGAGCAGTTACTACCCGAATATTCGACAGCTATTGGACAAAAACAGAGACTTTTGAAGCTCTGCAGATGCATATCAAAATCGACATGGACGGACTTCGTCAGTCGGTTATCCGTATGATCGCAGGAGAGCATATTCATGTGAATACGGGCAAATTCCAGAATGATATGGTTTCTCTCAATTCTGCCGATGATGTGCTGACGCTGCTTATTCATCTCGGTTATCTGACTTATGATTTTGATACAAAAAATGCATGGATTCCTAATAAAGAAGTACAGCAGGAATTTATAAACTGCATTGAGGACGGCGGTTGGGAAGAAGTCACCAACGCTCTGAAACAGTCAGATGAGCTGCTTGCTGCAACGCTATCCTGCAACAGTAACAGAGTTGCCGAAATCCTTGAAGAAGTCCACCGAAAGAATACTTCAATTATTGCTTATCGAAATGAGCTTTCTCTTTCCGTTACCCTTGCACTTGCATATTATTCGGCAAAAAACAGCTATGAGATTTTCAGAGAGCTGCCAAGCGGAAACGGCTTTGCAGACCTGACATTCATTCCCCGCAAAGATATCAATGCTCCCGCAATGGTAATTGAGCTGAAATATAACAAAACAGCCGAAACGGCACTTGAGCAGATAAAGCAAAAAAAATACACTGAAAAGCTGAGTGCTTTCAGTGGTGAGATACTGCTTGTTGGCATCAGCTTTGATGATGAAAAAGGGCATAGCTGCATTATTGAAAAAATTTCAAAATAACATAAATCCGAGGTTGGAACTTCTGCCTCGGATTTATGTTATGTTGATTTTTCAATAAGGCAGAAATGCTTTTTCATCATCTCGCTTTAGAAAATTTTACCCTCTCATAAAAAGCCGATTTCTTAAGTCCCACCCTATCCATAAATTCAACAGCAGTGATCTCTCCCGCCTTCCACCTGTTATACAGTTCACTCCACAGCCGCTGATCTATCTGCTTTTTCGGCTTGCCTTTGTACTTACCCTGTGCCTTGGCAATAGCAATTCCCTCCCGCTGACGGTCAAGGATATATCCACGCTCAAGCTCTGCAACTGCGGCAAAAACTGTAAGCATAAACTTGCCCGATGGTGTGGTGGTGTCAATGCTCTCCTTTTTGGAGATAAACTCAACGTGCTTCTCGGTAAGGCTTTCCACAAGTTCAAGCAGGTCTTTGGTATTTCGGGCAAACCGTGAAATTGATTCGACAATTACCGTATCGCCGTCACGAACATAGCCCATCATTTCCTTTAGTTTCGGACGTTCCTTGGATTTGCCCGATATCTTGTCGATGAAAACCTTGTCAACATTCAGCTCCCGCATTATGACTTCCTGACGTGCAGTGTTCTGCTCGGCTGTTGACACTCTGACGTATCCGACTTTCATGAAAATTGCTCCCTTCTGTCCGTTTTAAGTATAGTCTAAATGGATATATAAAAAGTGTCCGTTTAAAGTTGGTTTCGGTGTAAAACGGACGTCCGCCAATTCCGACAACCTTAAACGGAAAAGTCCTTCCTTATTGACAATTGTATAATAAAATGATATAATATGTATAGAATAATTACGAGGAGATGATCCTATATGATGATAAAACCATCAACCTGTCTTCGCAATGAATACAATGATATTGCCGATTTCTGCAAGACTGAAATGCAGCCTGTTTTTCTGACAAAAAACGGCGAGGGCGATCTTGTTGTTATGAGTATGGAAGCATATTCCTATCGTGAAGAGATGCTTGACCTTCGTGAAAAGCTTCTTGAAGCTGAGGCTCATCGGTTACAAGGTGCAAAAACTTATTCTTTAGACGAAGTCTCCGCTATGATGGAGGACATTATAAATGAATGAAGCGTTTACTGTTGAGTTTCTGACCGACGCAATTGATGACCTCCGTCAGATCATAACAACATTTAAAATGCTTGGCAGCCGTAACGGAGCCGTCCGGATAAATGAAAAAATCCTCAAAGCAGCGAATCAGCTAAGCACATTTCCCTATTCCGCTCCGGTCGTACCTGACAGCAAAATCTCCGCCTCCGGTTTCCGAATGATATGTGTTGAGCAGTATCTTATGTTTTACAAGTTGTTTGAAAGCGAAAAAAAGATCGTCATATATCGAATTCTGAATGGAAAACGAAATTACCCAACGCTTATGAATCGCTTGAAATCAGAATATAACGACGAAGAATGATTGCCGGATACCGCATTATAGCTGTATCCGGCATTTCGTTATCCCCTCTCGCAAACTGAATACTTCTTGAATCCCGATAACGCCTGCTGCATGGTCATCGGGTCATAAAGCATCTCCTCAATCTCAAACTCGTCATAACCTGCATCAATAAGCAAGCGTATATCATCTTCATCAATGCCGAAGTAGGAAGCATATTCTGCAAGATAGGCTATTCTTTCCTCATCAGGCGGCTCGGTTTCATCTCCGAAAAAATCCCACTTCGAATATCTTCCAAAATAATGACCGTAATCAAATTCATCAAATATGTCGAACTTCATTGCCTCAAGTCTGCCGTCGGGATAGACTTTTGTAATAGTTCCTTCCTCAAGATTGACCCTGCCTGCCTTTTTTATCTTGAAACGCTTCATCACCTGTTTCAGAATGGAATCTGTGCTTGCATATAGGTAATAACCTCCGCAGTCGTACATCTCAAGAGGGTTATTACCTTTCACAATATACAGCTCATTCCTGTCATTTAGAATAGTAAAACAGAATGTACCCTGAACCGCCTCTGCCATAGCCTTCACGCTGTCGAAATCAAGCTTGCCGCTGTTTTCGATAAGCTGCACCGCAATATAGCTGTCCGTCTCAATGTTGGTATCGGGCAGTTTCATATTTTTCCGCAGAAGCTCATCATTGTGAAGCACACCATTGTGAGCCAAAGCAAAATCCATCCCTTCCACATGACCCGGGAAGGGGTGGTTGTTGATGTTTATCCGCTGATTGCCCTTTGTAGTCATGCGGGTGTGCCCCATTACCACTTTTGAATCGAAGGGAACTCTGAAATTAAGTTTTGAAGCACGAACAGGGCGTTTGTATATTTTTAGTCTGCCAAAGCTGTTGTAGCTTATGCCCGTTGCGTCCGTTCCAAGAATTTCAAATTCTCTTGAAAGCTCACGTATGATAACCTTTCTTGCTGCTGCGGGTAAAGCGTTGGAATAGTCAATAAGTCCGAATAAACTGCACATATC